>NZ_SLTR01000155.1:0-324 GCF_004347715.1 Halomonas marinisediminis
ATTGTTTTTTAACTTCAATTAAGCCCTGCTTTTGAGCTTCCTGTTTTAGTCTTACCGCTTTATTAATTGTTAAACCATAAAATTCCCTAACACTTAAGACCGATACTTCTGCATATTTTTTAATATCACAGGAAAACGCAATAGGCTCACTGGCGCTTCTACTTTTTAGCACGTTGCTACTGCGTTTTAAATATTTCCTGCAATATGTTTTGTAAAGTTGTGTGTATAAAATTGCACCTAATGATGCTCTAATATGCGTTAAGTCTTTAAATTGAAAAGGATAAGCTCTTCTTAATTGCCAATTGTTTTCACCTCTAATCTTAT
>NZ_SLTR01000156.1:0-324 GCF_004347715.1 Halomonas marinisediminis
CATTTAGAAATGACTAGAGATGTTGCTAATAGGTTTAATCATAAAATGGGTGATACTTTAGTGCCGCCAGAAGCTAAGGTGCAAGAAAATGTGATGATTGTACCAGGTCTGGATGGTGAAAAAATGAGTAAATCACGTGGAAATGAAATTAATTTATTTCTGGATGATAAAAAATTACGTAAAGTAATTATGAAAATTCAAACTGATAGTACACCTCTTGAAGAACCTAAAAATCCTGATACTTGTAATTTATTTGCCTTATATAAATTAGTTGCAGACGAAGATCAAATTGAAGAAATGCGAGCTAATTATTTAGGAGGAAAT
>NZ_SLTR01000157.1:0-324 GCF_004347715.1 Halomonas marinisediminis
TCAACCTAAAAAACACTCTTTTGAGTTTTTACGTGAAAACGCACACTTACGTACACGTACAAACACTTTTAGTGCTGTAATGCGTTTACGCTCTACTTTATCTTTTGCAATTCACAAATATTTTAATGACAACGGATTCTACTATATGCATACACCAATTATTACTGGTAGTGATGCAGAAGGAGCTGGTGAAATGTTTCGTATAACTAGCTTAGATGCTAAAAACCCGCCATTAAACGAAGCTGGTGAAGTAGATTTTAAAGAAGATTTCTTCGGAAAAGAAACAAACCTTACTGTATCTGGACAGTTAGAAGCAGAAACCTA
>NZ_SLTR01000158.1:0-324 GCF_004347715.1 Halomonas marinisediminis
TTATTAGAAGAGCTTAGTGATTTCTATATCTTAACCAATCAATTGGGCTGGACATTGAAGTATGAGGAAAATACTATTTCGAATAAGGAAGAGCTTTTTGAGTTGGAACTTAAAAAATAAATTAGCAGTCTTCAGTCCACATTTTTTCAGCTCCTGTAAGGTTTGAGCGTTGGCTGAAAGTTTGAAAAACCTGACAGATAGATCTTACAGTCATTATTCATAAATTTCCTGCCAAAACTCACTATAAAAATTTACAGTTTCTAATAAATCTTTATGGTTGCCACTTGAGGTGATTTCTCCATTTTCCAACACGTAAATACGGTC
>NZ_SLTR01000159.1:0-324 GCF_004347715.1 Halomonas marinisediminis
CCTCCCTTTTGGCTTTCCGTTAGAACCGGAAGTATATAGAATACATCAAGGGTCTTCTGCACCCATCACTTCTGCAGCACATTCATTTGAAGCGGCATCTAATAAAGGCTGAAGCCATTTATCTCGGCCTTCTTTCATTGTTATATCGGAGTTAATTCGCTTTGCTACTAAAACTGTATTTATTCCCGGGCAAGACTCTAAGGCTTCGTCTACAATTCCTTTTAAATCGATAGTCTTTGCTCCACGATAAGAACCATCTGCAGTGATAAGCATTTTACAATCACTATCATTTATTCTTGTAGCTAATGCTTTAGAAGAAAACCC
>NZ_SLTR01000160.1:0-323 GCF_004347715.1 Halomonas marinisediminis
TGGGGATTAGTGTTTTCACTGATTTTATCCGTCATATTAGCCAATATTCGCGTATTTCGTATCCCAGTACTGGATCAACTCAGCCAGCTCTACATCAGCTTTTTCCGTGGCACGCCATTATTAGTACAGCTATTCCTGCTCTATTACGGTCTACCTCAAGTTTTCCCTATTATGGTCGGAATCGATGCCTTTAGTGCCGCAGTGATCGGTTTAACCTTACACTTTGCTGCCTACATGGCAGAGAGCATTCGCGCCGCCATTATCGGCATTGACCGAAGCCAAATGGAAGCAAGCTTGTCGGTAGGTATGACAAAAACTCAAGC
>NZ_SLTR01000161.1:0-323 GCF_004347715.1 Halomonas marinisediminis
CGGAGGAGCCATGCTCCCCGGTCACCAGGTTGCGCGCACGCTGCGCCCCTTCGCGCAAGGGGCCGGGCAGGCTGCGTTCCACGCCCTCGGCCAGTTCCTTCAAGGCATAGAGCGGGCCAGACGAGGCCAGATCGCTGAGATAGGTGGACATCGCGCCCGTGGGCGGGGCGATGGACATCTCGTTGTCGTTCAGGATCACGAAGAGGCGGCGCTTCTCGGAGCCCGCGTTGTTCATCGCCTCGTAGGCCATGCCGGCGCTGATCGAGCCGTCGCCGATCACCGCGATGGCGTCGCCGGTGGGCCCGCCCAGGTCGCGCGCCGTG
>NZ_SLTR01000162.1:0-322 GCF_004347715.1 Halomonas marinisediminis
TTTGTGACCGAATATTTCAAGAGTCAAACTACTTAACAACATTTACAGTCAAGGTTAGACACGAAGACCGTATTCTAAAAGGAGATAAGGATTACCACGAAACAACGGAACAACTTCTTCTTTATCGAAAATCAAATAAGTTCAAAACAATTAAAAGGCTACAAGATAATACTTCAATAGACAAGTATGTATATCAAGTAGAAGAACTAATTGATAATCCAGAGAAAATAACTTTTGGAAATAAGGAAGTTGAAATTTTTAAACCAAATGAATATAAAATCATAAAAACGGAGCCTTCAAGTGAGAATTTCCAAAAAATTAA
>NZ_SLTR01000163.1:0-322 GCF_004347715.1 Halomonas marinisediminis
GTGCTCCGATTGTAAATCTGCACCCCATTCCTCAATGATATATTTAAATTTCTTTTTCTTATTTGGTTTAGAGTTTTTAAGAATATCAATAGCTTCGGTATAGCTAACTCTCTTAAAGTTATTGTCTATTACAAAGTTTAATTTCTCAATCAAACTCATTTCACTTCTTTCTGCTTGTGGCTTCGTTTTTTCTTCGTCTAATAAACGCTTTTCTAAAAACTCTAAATCTTCTCTGTTGTTATCTAAAACGTATTTTAAAACAAACTTCATGAAATCTTCTGCTAAGTCCATGTTTCCTGCTAAGTCCATAAAAGCAACCTCT
>NZ_SLTR01000164.1:0-322 GCF_004347715.1 Halomonas marinisediminis
GCCCCAGATCAGCCAGTAGGCGATGAACGGGAACAGCCCCGTGAACCACAGCATCTTGCGCGGCAGCTTGAAGAACAGCACCGGCGCCAACGCGACGAACAGCCCGACAAAGGCCAGCACCGCGCGCCAGTATTCCTCGTTGGGGTAGTTGCCGAAGATCAGCTGCGGCCAGCGTTCGGCGATGACCGCGAAACAGCCACCGATCGCCCCGTCCAGGATCTCCCGGCAATCACGGATCGAATTTGCATCCCAGACCCCGTTGAACATCCAGGGCATCAGGATCGAGGACAGCCAATAGATGAAGGCCGCCGTCAGCAGCGTC
>NZ_SLTR01000020.1:0-71806 GCF_004347715.1 Halomonas marinisediminis
ACCTGACTGTCTATGGAGTGATCATACACTCAAAATCAGGTGGCCAGATTCACTATGCCACTACAAGCCATGGCCGGTGATGGTGGGCCTGGTACTTTGGGTCTTTCTGGGATCACCACAGCTAAGGTGAAGTGGCCTCCTTGGCTGCGGTACTGCCCCAACTGCCTGGCCGAGATGCATGCCCAGCATGGGGAATACTATTGGCGCCGCGTGTGGCAAGTCATAGGGGCAAATGCCTGTCTCGAGCATTTGTGCCGCTTGCTGGATTCCTGCGTGCCCTTCCGCCGCAGGTCGCGGTATGACTTCCAGGCCGCATCTCCCTGGAACTGCCCGCACAGGGAGCCACCGGCTCCGGCGGACGCAAGCGATCTGCTGATTGCCAGAGGCGTTCACCAGTTGCTGTCGTCAGCCGATGCCCCGTCGCCAACTTTTCGTCAATGGAGTCGCTTCTATCACAGACTGGCTATAGAACAAGGAGCGACAACGGGGCACCACGTCCGGGTAGACATGCTTTGGCAACGGGTGCTGTTCAGCCATTCCAGTCACTGGTTGGCTTCTAATGGGTTGTTGGTCTCGGAAGCGCCCTGCTGGTTCGTTGCCATGTTCCGCCAGCATCGCAAGTCCTTCAGTTTCCTCCAGCATCTCACCGTCTGGACCTGCTTCAGGCAGGGGCAGGATGCCGAATCTCTTTTGGTGGAAGCGGGCCGATTGCCTGATGAAGAAAAGGTGAACGATGGGGCGGCTCCGGTCACTGGTCACACTGATTGGCAGCTTTTTCAGCAGAGGGAAAAGTGGCTCAAGGCGCTGGGCAAGGCTGGGGGAACGAAACGGGCGAGAGAACAAGGTGGTCAAGCCCTCTATTTCTGGCTTTACCGCCATGATCGTCAGTGGCTGATGGTTACGAATGCCGGCAGGAAAGTCGAGCATGGCAACCATCGTCAGATCGACTGGGCCAGGCGAGACCGACAGTTGGCCAAGCGTTTGATCCGTATCGAGGGAGAGAGTAGAGAGAACCTGTCTGACCCCCGGCAAAGCCAGGCTTGGTTCCTTAGTCAGCTCCCCCATTCCGCATCGGTGGAGAAGAACCTCCACCGGCTGCCACTCTGCAGGGCCTTCCTGGTTAAGTATGCGGAGAGTTTAGGTGAGTACCAGGTGAGAAGACTGACCAAGGTACTCATCAACGACGCCTTGGCAGGCAGGGCACGGAAGAAATGGGAATTGGAGCGCCTGTGCGGCTTGCAGACGTCGCGCACGACCGAACTGGCTAGGCGCTTTCTACAGAGTCTGGATAAAACATTGTGAAGAAGATTCTTTTCAAGGACATACCGACCGATGCGAAGCTACTGGCCATGGGTAACCACTTTCGGCGCAGCGGTGACCGACAGCAGTGGCGGGTGGCGGCCTATTTCAGGGACCATCAAGGCAAGGAACTGACTCGCAACCTTGCCGTCGAGGCACTGTGTGTAATGGGACTGGGTCGCCAGTTCGTGCAGCTTGAGGGCGAACCTTACAGAAGTGGCGGGTTTAAGCAGGAATTCTCCCTGCCACCAGTGGCTTCTTGGCAGGAACGCTGCTTGGGAGATTGCTCTCGTCTCTCGAAGCGATTGGCCGTAAGGCGGGAAGTGGCCGAACAGAAATGTTTCGTCTTCGATACCGGGGGTATCACCGTCTGGCTTCCCAAGTTCGAGCTAGCCCGGAAGTTATTCTTCCATGCTGGATTCCTTGTCAGGGCAGCGTACCACCCCAGTGGCTTGGATATCATCTTCAACGTCAAACAGGATGACGAAGAGGCTGTCCACATACATACGCCTGCAAAGACCGGTGCTCCGGTCAGCACCTTGAAGAAGAAGGCTTACCGCGACCTGTTGGCTTGGCTCCTGCTCAATGAAGACGTGCGCCAATCTTTCGATTCCATCTGGACGCTTCTTAACCGTGACCTACGAGAACGTAATGGCTACCAACGCTGGCAGTTCGATTTTAGGCCCCCCAATACTCTGGATGGTGTGAAGGTTATCGCTAGGGGCCCCTATGACAGTGATGACAGGGAAATGCTTATCTGGGAGATATCTGGCTTACAGGGTTTGGGTGCAGGCACCAACGAGCATGACATTTACTTCCACCACCCGAGCCTGAAGTTGCCGGTCAGGGGGACTGGTGAAGGTCGAGGAGGCTCTGGAGCACAAGGTGCCGACGACATAGAGGTGGATACGGAGCAGGAACCGGATGAGGCCAAGGATAGGCAAACGATAGAACTACCGATGGAGGATATCGTCTTCTCTAACTCCGCTACTACGAAGCTTGCTTACAATGGCAAAAAGGCTGGCATTCTAGGGCAGGAAGATCAGGGTGAACTAGAAGGCTCCAATAACCCCAAGGTTTTGGGCATCGGCGATGACGTCATCGGTGGTAGCATCGCTCCGGGGGAATATCAGCAACTCGAAGCGGAAGAGAGGCAGTACTCAAACCGTTTTGTGATGCTCAAACAGATCATAAGACAGATAGCCGGGGAATCAGATGGAAAGCTGAGTCTTCTGGAGCTAAAAGTACAGCCGTTACCCCAGATTCCGCGTTGTAGCTACCATAAAATGGAAGATGAGAAGCTACGGTGTTATTTGACAGCGAGATTCAGGTTGGAAGATGGGCGAGAGCGCTATATTCTGGAAGTTGATACCTCGGATAATAAGAAAAAGATGTCCACGCGAATAGTGGGTTTTAAGAGTGGGGTAGAAATAAATAATCGTATCGAGAAAATTATCAAAGGAGTTGTAAAAAGTTCGTTGAGATGGCCAAGTAGTATGAATAGAAGCTGTGAGGTGTTGTACTCAGTGCATCATCCAAAAGAAAGCGATGATAATGTCCATGAGGCTAGAATGGTTGGGTGGAAATTGAGGGTTAAGTCTTATTTAATATGAAATATTTTTGTAACTATTCAGCTTACGCTGCCTGAGCCGAGGCTTCTTGCTGCATAAAGGATGGCACATCACCGGCAAACAGTTGCTCCAGTGCGGTATGCGCCGCCACCCCTTGCTTGACGGCGGTCGAGAGGAAGCTACGCATCCGGCAGAAGATCTCGGCCCCCTCCCAGGCGCGGAAACAGCCCGAGATCTTCTGCTGGACCTTGGTCATCCGCAGGTCACGCTCTCCCTGATTGTTGGTGAAGGGAGCAGCGGGATCGTCGAGGAAGCGCAACACGTCGTCTTCATATGCCTGGAGGCGCTCCAGCAGGTTGCGTGACTTGGTGCGCTTGGCCCGACCTCGCGTCCCGGGCGGAGGCTTGGCCGGTGGCGGGCATTCGGCCTCTCCCTCCGCCAGGCAATCTCGATAACGCTGTCGCCAGGCTCGGGCCTCATCGGCTGAGAGGCAGCCGTCGGCCGCCTCCACGGCGCGACGCATCTCCAACAGCAGGTCATGCAGGGCCTTGGCCCATGCCTGGCCCTCGTTCTCCCAGGCCGCCGTCAGCTCCCGAAGGTGGTGCGCATTACACAACGCGTGCCGGCAATCCGGGTAGCGGTAGTAGGGCTTCCAGTGATCATGCACCAGCACGCCGTGCACGAAGGGCAGCACCCCGATGGCGTCCATCGCCTCCTGGCCGCGCTTGGGATGCGGGGCCCCCGAGTTCGACAGATAGAAGCGTAAACCACTGATTAGCCTAGAAACGCCTTTTCAAAATTGGCACTACAAGCGTGATGCGGTAGGCGCCGGCAGGCCAATCGCTTCGAAAAGGTCGCGTTGTTCAGGCTTCAATTTGGTCAGGCCGCTCGCCGTCTCGCGACGGTGAAGCAGGACCTGGTGGAACTGAATCTTGCGGGCAATTTCCCCCGAGTTCGACAGATAGAAGCGTAAACCACTGATTAGCCTAGAAACGCCTTTTCAAAATTGGCACTACAAGCGTGATGCGGTAGGCGCCGGCAGGCCAATCGCTTCGAAAAGGTCGCGTTGTTCAGGCTTCAATTTGGTCAGGCCGCTCGCCGTCTCGCGACGGTGAAGCAGGACCTGGTGGAACTGAATCTTGCGGGCAATTTCCAGTGCCCGCGTCGGCGAAAGCTTGTGATCACTGGCTTTCAGTCGCATACGCAGCACGCGGTAAAGCACCAAGGCAAGGAAGCAGATCAGCGCATGCGCACGGATGCGATCCGGCAACCGGTGGTAAACCGGCGCGATCTCGATATCGCTCTTCAGCACTCGGAAGCCGCGTTCGATGTCAGCCAGGGCCCGGTAGCGCTCGACGATTTGCTCTGGCTCATGATCAGCCATATTGGTGACCAGCAGCAGCTTGCCATCCAGCATCCTGGCGCGATCGAGCGCTCGCTGATCCAGCACGTAGTTAAACGTCTCGGCCGTCAGGTCGACCTTCAGGATATGCCCGAGGTGAGCATCAGTGACTGCCTTGTAGAACCTGGCCGTCACGCCGGCATCAGAGAGCTTTCTGCCGCGATAGCGACGCCCGGCATCCTGGTTATCCAGCTTCTCGAACCACTGGCGAGCATCAGCTTGCAGTGCCTCGAGCTTTTGATCGCGCGCCGCCGTCTGCACCTTGGCGACCTCCGGCCGGTGCGCCACGATCAACCGGTGACCCTGCCATGCCATCTCGCCATAGGCTTCGGTGTCGGCGTCCTGGCAGTGGGTCTGATGAAACACCTTCAGCAGATCATCAAACTCGCTGTAGCGGCGACCAGGAACCGCCAGGATGAACTCGAGGGGGCGTCCCTCGACACGCACGGCTGACAAGGCCTCCAGGTTATCGAGGGAGAGCAGCCCACGGTCGGCCACCAGCACGACACGGCGGACGTTGAAGCGCTTGACCACGGTCTCGATGGTCGGCAGCAGCGTCTTGGTTTCCGCGACGTTGCCATCGAATACCTCATGGTGGAGGGGCAGGCCTTCCGCCGTCTGCACGACGCCCAGCATGAACCCGGCTTATTCATGAGGTCGGTCTGAAAACGAAGATAGCGGATGGTATTCTCTTGAAAATTCAGTGTGTTCCGCCAAGAACCTGAACCAAGAGAGCCATCCGCTATGGGTGAAAGCCTATCCACCTGGACGCCCTCGTGCAACGGCGCTGTGCGTGTCGAGCTGAGCGGCCAGCGCACCACCAGCGACAGCGGCGCTTTGCTGCTGCGTGAAGCCCTCGACAACAGCGGCGTGGTCGAGGCGCTGGAAGACAATCTGGTCGACCTCCGCAACCCGCTACGCATCCACCACTCGCTGGCCAGTCAGTTGCGGACCTTGGTGCTGCAACGGGCGATGGGCTGGATCGATCTTAGCGATACCGACACGCTGCGCCGCGACCCGCTCTGGCAGTTGGCCTGCAGTGATGCGCGTGGGATGACGCCCCTGGCCCAGGACCGGCCGTCTCAAGCCACGCTGTCGCGGCTGCTGACCTGCCTCGGGCGCAACGACAATATCGATACCTTGCATGAAGGCCTGTTGCGGCTGGTGGTCTGGCGCCTGACCTCGCTGCAGAACGGTGAATGGCCCAAGCAGCTGACGCTGGACATCGACGGCCTGCCGATCGAGGTCCATGGCCACCAGGGCGGCTCGGCATTTCATGGGCTTTACGGTGCCCGCATCTACTCGCCGCTGGTTGCCTCGCTGGCTGAAACCGGCGACATGGTGGGCGGCCTGCTGCGCGAGGGCAACGCTGGCCCGGCCGAGAACGCTGATACCTGGATCCCGCATCTGGTGCGGCGACTCAACGAGAGCACCGGCGCTCAGGTACGGGTGCGCATCGACGCCGGTTTCACCGACAACGATACGCTGGAGGCGCTGGAAGAGCGCGATATCGAGTATCTGGGCCGGCTGCGCAGTCACAAGGGCTTGCAGAAGCTGGCGGCACCGCTCCTGAAGCGGCCACCTGGCCGGCCACCCGAGCAGCCTCGGGAGTGGTGCCACGACCTGGAGTACCAAGCGGGTACCTGGCCGGCACCGCGTCGCGTGGTGTTGGTGGTTCAAGAGCGCCCCGATGACCTGCTGCTGCATGCCTTCTTCCTGGTCACCAACCTCGGCAAGTTCGACTGGCCGCCGGAGAAGGTCCTGGCGCTCTATCGCAAGCGCGGCAGCGCCGAGGCCCACATGGGCGAGGTGAAGTCGGCGCTCGACGTGCACCTCTCGTCGACGGATCGTGGTGCCTCCACCGTTCAGGACGTGATGGCCCGCAACGAGGTGAGCCTGCTGCTGAGCCTCTACGCCTACCAGATTCTGCATGGCCTGCGCTGCCTGCTGGAGCGGCAGACTCGGCACGCCTGGAGCCTGAGCCGGATGCGCGAGCAGGTGCTCAAGGTGGCCGCCACACTGAGGCTGCACGCTCGGCGAATCACCGTTCATCTCGGTGCCGCGGCCGACAAGTGGTGGCCGACGCTGCTGAAGGGGCTGCCGAAGCTGACCGCACTGAGCTGACGCTCCTGCGAGACCACCACAGCATCAGTAAGCGAGCGACCGGAGCGGCGGTCGGCGATCACGGCTGCTTGGACGGCCGCAATTGATTCCAAAGAGCTATAAGAAAGCGGGAAAGGGGCCGCACTCTGGCATTACTCAACGACCATTCGCGCTGAAGAAGCCAATCTTGATGAGCGATGCCGCCAGCCAGCACTTTCAGAACGCCCGATCAGCTCCCTCGTGAATGAGGCGGGTTGAGCTGCTGCCGAACCCGCTCCAGGGCCGCGTCGACGTTGATATCGCTGATGGTCATGTCACCGCATGGATGTGCCGAAGGGTCAGGCCCACTATGCCAGAAAAATCAGCTGGTTGGCGATAGGCTATTCGCAGCCACCTGAATAGTTACATATTTTTAAGCAATAGCTAATTAATAGGTTGATGTGATTTATATTTATTAGAGTGCCAGTTTCAGCAGTCGATCATGAACCGGTCTGCTTCAGTTGTTCGAAGTGAGGAAGTCAAGTGCATTCCGTTTTCAGGAAAAAGAGGGAAATAGCCGTCACGACTGTCTTTCTCCCATGTGTATGGCGTCGTGGACTCCTGCGTCAATTCATAGGTGTTCACTGTTCCCATGTAATGCTAGCTTCTGCAGATGCACCCATAGTACCGACAAAGGCTTAGTCTGGGAAAACATCGTGGCTTAAGAGTACCTTGCGTAACCCTCTCCATCATGAGAAGAGCATCAATGAATGCCCATTAAGTTTACATTAGATACTCTCAGGGTAGCGCTGAGGATCTATGCGAGCTCGGGTTAGGGATAAATATTGTCACCTTACTTTATATTCACATACGGCGGATACTTAATTCTTAGATTCATAGCGCTCTTAATAGCGAGACACCATCAAGTACACAAATGGCCAATATGTGAGTACTTCCCTTAAGGTACAGGTTTCTGGCAGATCACGATATCGAGATACAGCAGTTCTCGAGAAGTTGAATGATCGCCCGGGACCCGACAGATACCGATGGTGCTGCACGTATTGGTTGAATTCAGTAAACTGTACCTCATCGCAGGCAAAGCGAAAATGCAGCAGCGGCAAGTCAAGCAACCGGCATAATAAATAGATGAAGGAAAATGGCTAAAAGAGATAGATATTGGTTGCCACATTAATGGGTTAACATAAAAGATTTTTTTTCTATCCAAGGTGCAACATTGGTAATCTGAGGGTAGACTTCTGCATAGAACATAGTTTGGATCATTTCAGATATTGATTCAGGTAAACTGCCCATCTCACCTTGGCGTGCGATCAGATGGATACTGCGAAAATGGCGGCTATTGTCCAAGGGAAGCAAGACAATTCCCTCTAGGCGATGCAGAACTTGTAGTAGGCACAAGGCACTAAGTATACCCCACCCATGCCCCCCCTGGACAAAGCGCATCAAAGTGTGGGTATCGTCTGTCTCAAACTTGACCTTAGTTTCTAAGTTTGCGCGGCGGAGAATAACCTCAGTGTAGATACCAATATCGCTGGAACGTCCGTATTTTATCAATGGACTTGAGGCCGCTAATACACTGGGCTCAGGTAATGTCGACATCTCCAGTTCCTTGGGGATAGCTATTAGCATCGGGTCGCGCAGTAAAGGATAGCGTTCGAGGTGTTCAATGCCATCAAAGGGATCATTGGAGATCACGATATCCGTCTCGCGATTTAGGAAGTCATGGCGCAGCTGGTTCGCTAGGCCGCTGCGCATGGTTAGGCTCTCTACTCGTTGCTGCAATTTAGCAAACAGTTGACTGCCAAATACCTCGGACAGCGAAGTCACCATTCCCAAACGACAGCGACCGAGTCCTTTCTCAGCGGCGTCCCGTACCATCGCGTTTAGGCGGCGCAGCTCGCCGAGGATGGCATCGGCATTCTGGCGTAGAACGGTGCCAGCTACCGTAAGCTTAACGGGGCGTGTTCTGCGTACCACCAGCTGGGTGCCAAGGCGGTCCTCCAACTGGCGTAGCCCCTGAGAAATAGCTGGCTGCGTGATGCCGAGGCGTGCAGCAGCGTCATTGAGAGAGTTTGACTCTGCAATAGTGACGAAGAGGCGCAATAGACTGGTGTCGAGAAGCTGGTCTTGGTTCATAGATAGTAAAAGATCATGCAGTGCAACAGTGTCGGCCAGATGGATGTGTTGAGACAATCTACGCCTTGAATTATGCACCTTAGTCAATCGAAAGAACAGTAGGGCGGCGCGCCATGAGGTCTTAGCCCTGCATTTTCCATGATGCTGCAAAATATCCATTAGACTTTAGTTGTAAAAATAAGAATATAAATAAGTACTACTTATTAATATTTATAAAAATTGCTTATTTAGCGAATCTGTGTAGAAAAAATTATATCAAGGGTTAGTCTTAGGGTGGTTGCAGGGCCCGCCCAGCGTTTCCCCAACCGCTAGGCGAGGCGGCTTATGACTTACAAGGGTGTCAGATGATTTTTCCTGAATATGACAATCGCTGTGGTTGGTATGAATTGCTTGGGTCGGTTACTGACTATCCTGCACTAGAAGGCAACCATAATTTCGAAACGATCGTCATCGGTGGTGGGTTAACCGGAGCTGCAGCGGCCAGGCGTATGGCTGAAAATTGTCCTCAGGAAAGAGTTTTGTTATTGGAGGCTCTGAAAGTAGGCCAGGGGGCCTCAGGCCGCAATTCCGGTTTCGCTATTTACCAGCCACACAAGCATGAGCTTGAGATGGCGTCTCAGGCCCATGTTCAAAAACTCATTGGGCTTAACCAAGCGGCGATTGATTATCTAGAGACACAGGTCCGTACTTATGGCATCGACTGTCAGTGGTCGCAGGTGGGAAAGTATCAAGCAGCTGTGAGTGCACGTGGACTAAAGTTTCTCAAACATTTCGAGTCATTGCTAAAGCGATCAGGTGAAAATTATCAGCGCCTCGAGAACGTTGAGCTACGCGACATTATTGGCACTGATTTCTATAAAGCTGCCATTTACACACCACGTGGAATTTTACTGCAACCGGCTGCATTGATGCGTGGGCTCGCAGACCACATGCCAGACAATGTAACCATCTCAGAGCACTCACCGGTGACAAGCCTCGAACGCCAAGCGAAAGGATTCCGCGTGGAAACATCGACTGCCTCGATAACCTGTGACCGAATTCTTCTGGCAACCAACGCTTTTACTGCAGAGTTCGGCTTCATGCGAAATCAGATCTTACCAGTTATGACCTTTGCCAGTATGAGCGAACCATTAGATGAAAACCAGGCAGGCCGTTTCGGTGGAAAATTCGACTGGGGTATCACGCCGGCAGACCATGCCGGTACAACAGTTCGAATGACACAGGATCGTCGACTAATTATTCGCAACTCTCATCGTTACGCCCATGATTATAACACGCCAACCCGTATGCTTCCTAAGATCAAGGAAAATCACCTTAAGGCTCATCTAGAACGTTATCCCCAATTGGATGACCTTGAGTATCCATATACATGGGGGGGCACTAGTAGCCTCTCTGGCAATTTTGAGACATTCTTCGGCCAGTTAGAGGAAGGTATCTACAGCGCTGGATGCGATCAATGTGTAGGTATCTGTCGTGGAACAATTTCCGGGATGATGATGGCAGATATGGCCGCTGGCCGTGAATCTAGCTTGCTGGAAGATATTATAAAAGTTTCAGGAAGCCCCACAAGGCTTCCGCCTCGTCCGCTACTACGAATTGGAGTTCCTTTAAGGATGAAAATGGCACGCTGGGCTAGCCGAAAGGAGATTTAGCGAAGTATGGTATTAAGCTGAAACTATAACGAAGACCAAGATTTGGTTGTGTTAACAATTTTTATAAAGACAAGGCTAAGGAGCTAACAATGCATATTAAATATACCTTTGCAGCACTGTCCATGCTCACTTTTTACTCAGGAGTCGCATTTTCTGAGCCCGTAGAGCTTCGAATGGCAACAGGCTCTGGTGGTCCAGGGTCATCCGTTGGAAACTCCCTTGATCAGTGGGCGGCTTTGATTGAAGAAAAGACAGCAGGCACACCTGACGAGATTAAGGTCGATGTCTTCTACCAAGATGAACTCGGAGATCAAAAAGAACTTTTTGATCTTTTAGTGGTTGGTGAAGTTGATATGATGATCAATTGGCCAATGACATCATATGATGAGCGAATGGGGATACGGAACGTTCCCTACATGATCTTCGACTGGGAGCAAGCATTTAACGCCTACAAATCAGGTGGCTGGCTAAACGAAATTTATAGCGAAGTTCATGCAGATCTGGGATTAAAATACTTCGGGGCTTACCCTGAAGGCTTCTCCGGCGTAGCGACCCGCGATAAATATGCTACCACAGTTGAAGAGGCTAAAGGAATTACGGTTCGTGTCCCCTCCAATTTTCCCAACCCGCTGACTATAGAGGCAATGGGATATACGCCAGTTGCGCTCGCTTGGGGTGAAGTTTACACGTCTTTGCAGACTGGCGTTGTCGATGGTGATAGTGGTAATGTTATATATTGGGATTACGAATACTTTCGTGATGTTCTAGACTATTATGTGCGCACGCGTCATACCTTCGTCTCCGGCATGTTATCTATGAATCAGAATAGCTGGGATTCTCTCAACGAGTTCCAAAAGAATGCCGTAGCTGATGCAGCTGCTGAGATTTCTTCCAAGCAATTCGAAAACGCTCGGGCCTTCGATCAGACCTATGTGGAAAAAGCGATTGAAAGCGGTATGGAATATATCGAGTTGACAGATGAAGAATTGCTCTCTTTGGCTCGAAAAACACGTGGCGAAGTCTGGCCTGAAATAGAGGATGCGTTTGGTAAGGAATTAGTAGATAAGATACGAGAGAACGCTCCATCTCTATGAGATAAAGGGCCACGTGTGCGTGGCCCTATTTATCTACTCATTCCCCAGGAGTCATGCGCTATGCCTTCTATTGTTACTGTTCCTCTTCAACTGATAAACCGCCTTCTAGACTTCATGGCCATTATCACCAGTGTTGTTCTAGTTAGTATGGTTTTCTTTATGGTGATCGCACGCTATGTTTTTGAGTGGTCGATCATTGGGCTAGATGAAATTGCATTGCTGGCGGCTATGTGGCTATACATGTCTGGAGCAATTATCGCCAGCAGAAACAATGAGCATCTGGTTGTAGATTTCTTACCGCAAAGAATTAATTCGAAAAAGCTCTTGATGCTACATCAACGATTTATCGCCTTAATCATGGTGGCAGCTTCAGGTTTCTTTTGCTATCTAGCTTGGGACCTGCTGCAGTTTTCGCTACGCCTACCTCAGCATACGGCAGGATTAAAACTCCCTGAATTATTACCAAAAAGCGCTTTAATGGTGGCCAGCGTTGCTTGCCTTCTCTACTCATTGCGGGACTTGATTACTGGAAATCCTTGTCACAATATCCGAGCGGAGGAATAAAGATGGCTTTTTTTTCAGTTTTCCTTTTGATTTTTCTTATGGTAATAGGCGTGCCAGTTGCTTGGTCATTTGCCGTTGTCCTCGGGTATCTTGTCATTGTTTTTGATGTGAATACTACCACACTCCTTTTACAAGGATTTCGCTCTCTTGATCATATAATCCTTTTAGCTCTTCCCCTGTTTGTACTCGCAGGTTATCTCATGAAAAGCGGCGGGATCGCTAGCCGTCTGATTAACTTCATTGAGCTTTTGGTAAGGGGGCGGCGAGGAGGAATGGGAGCCTCGATGGTATTAGCTTCGGGTGTTTTCGGCGCTATATCCGGTACTGCGACTGCGGCTGTGGCCTCGATAGGAACCATTATGGTGGAGCCATTAGCGAACCGGGGATATCCGCGCGGCTATTCAAGTGCTCTGCTGGGAATGTCGTCGTTGCTCGGTATTTTGATTCCACCTTCTATCACGCTGATACTTTTCGGAGTCATCACGCGTCAATCGATTACTGCGCTCTTTGCGGCCACCATAGGCCCCGGCCTGCTCCTGCTCCTAGGCTTGATCTTGTTCAACCGCTTCTGTGCTGGCCGCTGGTTTGAGGAAAAAACTAGCGCTATTAAACAGTCTGAGCATCAACCGTTTAAACCTGCGTGGAAGATAACATTCTCGGCGCTGCCGGCATTATCCATGCCTGTTATTATTCTCGGCGGTATATACGGTGGCTTATTTACTCCCACTGAGGCTGCTGGCGTTGCGGTAGTTGTAGCCATCATTATTGGCTTCTTCATCTACCGAGACATGACCCTCGGACGGCTTAAAGAGAGCCTAAAGGCTTCCGCAGAAACCACCGGAACAATTATTCTGATACTTTTGTTCTCTTTTATGATTGGCCGCATCTTAGTCGCAGAGCGGGTGCCGCAAGAGCTGACAGAGATAATGACCACCCTCGTTAGTAATCCTATTTTAATCCTGCTTCTGATCAATGTTTTTTTGATCTTTGCCGGCGCCATTATGGATGACCTTTCGGTGACTGTTGTCATCGCACCACTGTTCATGCCGCTAATTCAATCTATCGGAGTTGATCCGATCCACTTCGGAGCGATCGTTGCCTGCTCTGTCGTTATTGGTGCCAACAGTCCGCCTGTAGCGCCGATACTATTCATGGCCTGCCGTATCGGTAAAGTTTCGATCCATAAGGCGATTTACCCGGCGTTGTGCCTGATTGCCTTTGTAGGTATACCGGTGATGGTGGTTACGACCTTTTGGCCATCTTTGTCTTTGGCTATCCCCCGTCTATTAGGGGCGATTTGATACACTTACTTACGATGGCGGCCATTCTGAGGCTCGCCATCGTTACAAGGTGCTGATATGCCTGCAAAGCTGGTGTGTTACTCGGAGCTTAATTTGCCACATTGTGTAGGCCCGCGTTGCTTCTCTGCAGCTCCAACGCTGCAGAGAAGGCCTTTTTACTCATCACATTCCATCGAGTTAGAAGCGCTCGAAGATGGGCTACCTGGTTTGAGGCAGAGCTTCGAGGCGTTGCGCACATGATTGCTCGGCTCGCTGGTGATACGTCGCTGACTAGGCATTACCGGGACTTCCTCTACGCCCTGCGCGAAGCCGGCTTCGCCGGTGACATCGCGCCGGATTACGCCAACCGCACGGTGCTCGCCACCGACAACTCCATCTATCAGCGCCTGCCCCAGGCGGTGCTCTATCCGCGCGATGCCGAGGACCTCGAGCGCATCGCCCGGCTCGCCGGCCGCGAGGCGCACCGTGATGTGGCGCTCGCCCCGCGCGGCGGTGGCACCGGCACCAACGGCCAGTCGCTGACCGATGGCCTGATGGTCGACGTCAGCCGCTACATGAGCCGTATTCTCGACATCGACGTCGAGAATCGCCGCGTGCGCGTGCAGGCCGGCGTGGTAAAGGATCAGCTCAACGCGGCCCTGAAGCCCCACGGCCTGTTCTTCGCCCCCGAACTGTCGACCTCCAACCGCGCCACCATCGGCGGCATGATCTCCACCGACGCCAGCGGACAGGGCAGCTGCGAATACGGCAAGACCCGCGATCACGTGCTCGAACTCGACACGGTGCTGCTCGGTGGCGAGCGACTGACCAGCCACCCCCTGACCGAAGAGGCATTGGCCGCGCTGTGCGAGCGCGACGACATCGTCGGCGAGATCCACCGCACGGCCAGCGAGATCATCGACACCCAGCGCGCGCAGATCGACGCGTGCTTCCCCAAGCTCAACCGCTGCCTGACCGGTTACGACCTGGCCCACCTGAGAACGCCGGACGGCCGCTTCGACCTCAACAGCGTGCTGTGCGGCGCCGAAGGGTCGCTGGGCCTGCTCTGCGAAGCCACGCTCAACGTCCTGCCATTGCCGAAACACTCCACCCTGGTCAACGTGCGCTACGCCAGCTTCATGGATGCCCTGCGCGATGCCAAGGCGCTGATGGGCCTGGATGACAGCCAGCCGCAGGCGCTTCGCCCCACGTCCATCGAGACCGTGGACGACAAGGTGCTGATGCTGGCCATGGAGGATTTCGTCTGGGACAGCGTGGCGGAATTCTTTCCCACCGGTGACGCCCGGGCCACGCCATCGGATGGCGGCAGCGATGCCGAGTCCCTCACGACGACCCGTACGTCGGCCGCGCCGACGATACGCGGCATCAACCTGATCGAGTTCAATGCCGATACCCCGGACGCGCTTGCGGCCAACGTCGCGGCCTTTACCCGGCACCTGAAGGCCGACACGAGCGTGGAGCGGCTCGGCTACACCTTGACCGAGGGCCGCACCCAGATCGCCAAGGTGTATGCCATGCGCAAGCGTGCGGTGGGCCTGCTCGGCAATGCCAAGGGCGAAAAACGCCCGATTCCCTTCGTCGAGGATACCGCGGTGCCCCCCGAGCACCTCGCCGACTACATCGCCGAGTTCCGCGCCGTACTGGATGCCCGAGGCCTGGACTATGGCATGTTCGGGCATGTCGACGCCGGCGTGCTGCACGTGCGCCCGGCCATCGACATGAAGGACCCGGCGCAGGAGGCGCTGGTCCGCGAGATCTCCGACGAGGTCGCTGCGCTGACCCACAAGTACCACGGCCTGTTGTGGGGCGAGCACGGCAAGGGAATCCGCTCCGAATACGCCCCGAAATTCTTCGGCGAACTCTATCCGACGCTGCAGCGTCTCAAGGGCGCGTTCGATCCGCATAACCAGCTCAACCCGGGCAAGATCGCCACGCCGCTCCCTAACCAGCCCGAAGATACTGGAAAGGCGTCCTCGGCTTCGGCCGACGAGAGGGCCTCGGGGGCAGGCCCCCGCGAAGGTCATTGGCCAGGGACGGCATCCGCTGAAACGGCCGAGCGTGACGACGACGAGCAGCCGGTCAAGTGGGTCGATTCCGGCCTGCTGACCATCGACGGCGTGACCACGCGCGGCCAGCTCGATCGCCAGATCGACGAGCGTGTGTGGCAGGCGCACGAAGCCGCGGTCTATTGCAACGGCAACGGCGCCTGCTACAACTACGACCCGGACGATGCGATGTGTCCGTCGTGGAAAGCCACGCGCCAGCGCATCCATTCGCCCAAGGGCCGGGCCAGCCTGATGCGCGAATGGTTGCGCCTGCAGGGCAACGCCGATATCGACGTGGTCGAGGAGTCGCGCAAGAAGAAGGCCGAGGGCGCCTGGGGCTTCGTCCGCGACCTGCCGCTGCGGCTGTGGAACTCCGCCATGCAGCGGCGCGGCAAGGAGGATTTCTCCCACGAGGTCTACGATGCCATGGCCGGCTGCCTGGCGTGCAAGTCATGCGCCGGCCAGTGTCCGGTCAAGGTCAACGTGCCCGAGTTCCGTTCGCAGTTCCTCGAGGTCTACCACGGGCGTTACCAGCGCCCGCTGCGCGACTACCTGATCGGCGGGCTGGAATTCATGATTCCGCACCTGGCGCCGGTCGCGCCGCTGTACAATGCAGCACTGCGCAACCGGCTGGTCGACCGCTTGATGGCCCGTGGTATCGGCATGGTCGATAGCCCCACGATCTCCCGCGCCAGCCTTCACAAACAACTCAAGGCCTGGGGCATCGCCGAGGCCACGCCGACCAGCCTGGGCCTGCTTACCGAGCAACAGAAGGCGCGCAGTGTGGTGCTGGTGCAGGACGCCTTCACCAGCTATTTCGAATCCAAGCTGGTGATGGATATCGTCGAGTTGCTTTCCCGGCTCGATATCCGCGTGTTCGTCGCCCCCTTCGCCGCCAACGGCAAGCCACTCAACGTGCAGGGCTTCCTCGGCGCCTTCGAGCGCACTGCCGAGAAACAGGCGCGGCGCTTGCGCACCCTGGCCGAGTTCGGCGTGCCGCTGGTGGGGATCGATCCGGCGATGACCCTGACCTACCGCCAGGAATACGCCAAGGCCCTGGGCCCGGAGGCAACCCCCGAGGTGCTGCTATTGCAGGAGTGGCTGGTCTCGCTGGGCCAGCATCTCGTCTCGAGCGGCCTCGCCCTCGACGACCCCGGCTTCCGGCTGCTCTCGCACTGCACCGAGAAGACCACCGCACCCGGCTCGCCCAAGGCCTGGCAGCAGGTATTCGCCGCCTTCGGCCTGGAACTCGAGCTGGTCGCCACCGGCTGCTGCGGCATGTCAGGGACGTATGGCCACGAGGCGCGCAACCGAGAGACCTCCGAGGCGATCTACGATCTCTCGTGGCGCGCGCCGGTCGAGGACCCGGCCAATGCCGGCACGTTGCTGGCCACCGGCTACTCGTGTCGCAGCCAGGCCAAGCGGCTCTCGGACACGCCCCTGGTGCATCCGCTGCAGGGTCTGCTCAATGCCCTGCTCGCCACCACAGGTCATTGAGCACCATGAACAAACCAAGGAGGAATGCCATGAGTCACTCCACTTTTGTTTCACCTAACGAGATCCGCGACCGTTTCTCGAAGGCCATGTCGGCGATGTACCAGGCCGAAGTTCCGCAGTACGAGACGCTGCTCGAACTGGTCGATCAGGTAAACCGGGAAACGCTCGAACGTGACCCGGCATTGGCCAAGCGGCTTTCGAACTTCGATGAGCTGAACCGCCTGGGCGTGGAGCGCCATGGCGCCATTCGGGTGGGGACGGCCGATGAGCTGGCCATGTTGCGTCGGCTATTCGCCGTGATGGGCATGGTCCCGGTCGGGTACTACGACTTGTCGGAGGCCGGCGTGCCCGTGCATTCCACGGCCTTCCGTCCGGTCGATGACGACGCCCTGGCCTACAACCCATTCCGGGTGTTCACCTCGCTGTTGCGCCTCGAACTGATCGAGAGCGCTACGCTGCGCGAGCGAGCCGCGAAGATCCTTGCCGGGCGCGACATCTTTACCCCTGGGGCACGTGAGTTGATCGCCCGGTGCGAGTCGCAGGACGGACTCAGCGACGAGGATGCCGATCGTTTCGTGAGCGAGGCGCTGGAGACCTTTCGCTGGCACCAAGATGCGACGGTGGACTTGGACACCTACGAAGCGCTACAGGCCGAGCATCGGCTGATTGCCGATGTGGTCTGCTTTCGGGGGCCGCATATCAACCACCTGACGCCGCGCACCCTGGACATCGATGAAGCCCAGCGCCGCATGCCGCAGGCAGGCATGAACCCCAAGGACGTGATCGAGGGGCCGCCGTGCCGCGACTGCCCGATCCTGTTGCGCCAGACCAGCTTCAAGGCGCTGGAAGAATCGATCCGCTTTGCGGGAGAGCGCCAAGGCACGCACACCGCCCGCTTCGGTGAGATCGAGCAGCGTGGGGTGGCGCTGACCGCGAAAGGCCGCGAACTCTACGACCGCTTGCTCGGCGAGTCGCGTCGTCGAACGGCGGGGCTAGCCAATAACGACCATCAGCGAGTCCTGGCCGAGGTCTTCACCGACTTCCCCGATACGGAAGCGGAGCTGCGCCGCCAGAAGCTGGCGTTCTTCGAGTATCGGCTGACCGAGGCCGGCCGCCAGTCGGGCAAGGCGGGGGACACGGATATCGAGGCACTGATCGAGCAGGGCCTCGTGGAGGCGCGTCCGATCACCTATGAAGATTTTCTTCCGGTCAGTGCGGCAGGCATCTTTCAGTCGAATCTCGGCGGCGGTCAGAGCGATGCCTATGAAGGCAACGCGAACCGGGACGCCTTCGAGGCCGCGCTGCAAAGCAAGGTGCTAGACGAGCTCGAGCTCTACGCCGCGCGTGAGAGCGCGTCCTGCCAGGCGGCCCTGCAGGCATTGCAAGGCTAGCCTGGCCAACCTGTCGTTAGCGATAGCCTCTGTACAAGGGCTGCATGACATCGAAAAAGAGGAGATACCCACCGGTAGGCTCCTCTTTTCTCCACCGAGCCGGGAAAGATTACTGATCCATTGATCGCGACATAAAGCAGTATATTCAAACCCTATCTGAGCCTGACCAGGAATTAATGTGAACAACTTCCCCATACGTGCCCTCAAGTTCGACCATCGCGATACCACCTTCCGCCACCGCGGCGGCCCGCCCGGTCACGCCGAGATCGGCCGCACCGTGGATGCGTCGCTGAGTGCGACCATGGGCGCCGGCTTCGCCCGCTGGGAGGGCGCCGAGGTGGCCTGGACGCTGCTCTACGACGAGGTGATCTTCGTCATCGAGGGCGAACTCACGGTCACCGCCGCCGGCGAGACCCACCGCATCACGCCCGGCCAGATGCTGTGGATCCCCGAGGGCACCGAGCTGGTCTACGGCGGCCAAGCACTGTTCGGCTATGCCCTCTACCCCGGCAACTGGAAGGCGCTGCAT
This sequence comes from Halomonas marinisediminis, assembly GCF_004347715.1. Classification (NCBI taxonomy): domain Bacteria; kingdom Pseudomonadati; phylum Pseudomonadota; class Gammaproteobacteria; order Oceanospirillales; family Halomonadaceae; genus Halomonas; species Halomonas marinisediminis. The sequence goes on from NZ_SLTR01000020.1 coordinate 18,582, forward strand.
GGGATGGAGTGAGGCTGCTGAAACATGGTTGTCTCAATGACCAAGTGCAACATCTGATCCATCAGGTACCGTATTGCCATAATTCATCGCTATCGCCACCTCACCGCTGAAGACCGAGCTGTCATCATGATGATGCGAGTCACCTATTCGATCTGGGCCATCGCCAGTCATCTGGGCCATGCTCCGAGCACAGTGTCGCGAGAGCTTTTGATCCTAGGAAAACTTTAAATGCTATGAAGATCAATCCCTTGCCACCGATGAATAGCCTTGTAGTCTTCGAGTCTGCGGCTCGTCATCTCAGCTTTACTTTGGCAGCTGAAGAACTTCATGTGACCCAGGGAGCAGTCAGTCGGCAGATTCGTAGCCTTGAACCCGGCTTATTCATGAGGTCGGTCTGAAAACGAAGATAGCGGATGGTATTCTCTTGAAAATTCAGTGTGTTCCGCCAAGAACCTGAACCAAGAGAGCCATCCGCTATGGGTGAAAGCCTATCCACCTGGACGCCCTCGTGCAACGGCGCTGTGCGTGTCGAGCTGAGCGGCCAGCGCACCACCAGCGACAGCGGCGCTTTGCTGCTGCGTGAAGCCCTCGACAACAGCGGCGTGGTCGAGGCGCTGGAAGACAATCTGGTCGACCTCCGCAACCCGCTACGCATCCACCACTCGCTGGCCAGTCAGTTGCGGACCTTGGTGCTGCAACGGGCGATGGGCTGGATCGATCTTAGCGATACCGACACGCTGCGCCGCGACCCGCTCTGGCAGTTGGCCTGCAGTGATGCGCGTGGGATGACGCCCCTGGCCCAGGACCGGCCGTCTCAAGCCACGCTGTCGCGGCTGCTGACCTGCCTCGGGCGCAACGACAATATCGATACCTTGCATGAAGGCCTGTTGCGGCTGGTGGTCTGGCGCCTGACCTCGCTGCAGAACGGTGAATGGCCCAAGCAGCTGACGCTGGACATCGACGGCCTGCCGATCGAGGTCCATGGCCACCAGGGCGGCTCGGCATTTCATGGGCTTTACGGTGCCCGCATCTACTCGCCGCTGGTTGCCTCGCTGGCTGAAACCGGCGACATGGTGGGCGGCCTGCTGCGCGAGGGCAACGCTGGCCCGGCCGAGAACGCTGATACCTGGATCCCGCATCTGGTGCGGCGACTCAACGAGAGCACCGGCGCTCAGGTACGGGTGCGCATCGACGCCGGTTTCACCGACAACGATACGCTGGAGGCGCTGGAAGAGCGCGATATCGAGTATCTGGGCCGGCTGCGCAGTCACAAGGGCTTGCAGAAGCTGGCGGCACCGCTCCTGAAGCGGCCACCTGGCCGGCCACCCGAGCAGCCTCGGGAGTGGTGCCACGACCTGGAGTACCAAGCGGGTACCTGGCCGGCACCGCGTCGCGTGGTGTTGGTGGTTCAAGAGCGCCCCGATGACCTGCTGCTGCATGCCTTCTTCCTGGTCACCAACCTCGGCAAGTTCGACTGGCCGCCGGAGAAGGTCCTGGCGCTCTATCGCAAGCGCGGCAGCGCCGAGGCCCACATGGGCGAGGTGAAGTCGGCGCTCGACGTGCACCTCTCGTCGACGGATCGTGGTGCCTCCACCGTTCAGGACGTGATGGCCCGCAACGAGGTGAGCCTGCTGCTGAGCCTCTACGCCTACCAGATTCTGCATGGCCTGCGCTGCCTGCTGGAGCGGCAGACTCGGCACGCCTGGAGCCTGAGCCGGATGCGCGAGCAGGTGCTCAAGGTGGCCGCCACACTGAGGCTGCACGCTCGGCGAATCACCGTTCATCTCGGTGCCGCGGCCGACAAGTGGTGGCCGACGCTGCTGAAGGGGCTGCCGAAGCTGACCGCACTGAGCTGACGCTCCTGCGAGACCACCACAGCATCAGTAAGCGAGCGACCGGAGCGGCGGTCGGCGATCACGGCTGCTTGGACGGCCGCAATTGATTCCAAAGAGCTATAAGAAAGCGGGAAAGGGGCCGCACTCTGGCATTACTCAACGACCATTCGCGCTGAAGAAGCCAATCTTGATGAGCGATGCCGCCAGCCAGCACTTTCAGAACGCCCGATCAACGCCCTCGTGAATGAGGCGGGGTCAAGGGTCAGCTACTTCCCTATCTGGCGCCGATCAATGCCGGTTTGCGTGCCTTGGTCGCGACCCTTACGGGATCGCCGACGCCGGTCAGCTATCCGGTGATGCCCGTGATGGTCAAGACACCAGCAGCCCCGGTTTGTGTCGTGGTACCGCCCGAGAATGTCGAGCCTCGGTGGCAAGTTGCCAAGACGGCCGATGGCATCGAAGCGGGATGCTATGACAATGCAGGGCAGTTGGTCGGCTTCGCCCTGGTGGGCAATACGGCCATGGCAAGCCGCAGCGAATGGATCAAAGCCTGCGGCCAAGCCAAGGCTGCCTGATACGACAGCAAACATGCGGCGCCGCCAGGCGCTGCCTTATTTCCCATACAGGTCGCACCCGGTGATGACATCGCGTCTGGTGCGGCGGGGATTTCGAATGTCAGATGCCATTCTCCCTCGTGACGATAAATGCAATAGCTGGTACTAATTACTTGAAGCACCGGCGCCGGCACGTCGCCTTAATAGCGTTGAGTATGCCGACTGGTTGGTGATTGGGGCCGGCTTCATTGGCCTGGCGCCAGCTCGGCGCCTCGCAGAGCTTCGTCCCGGTGATCGTGTCGTCCTGCTGGAGGCGCTGCGAGTTGGGCTGGGCGCCTCCGGAAGAAATACGGGGTTCGTGATTGATCTACCGCACAAGCGGAACTTGGAAGGTGACGACCTGGAGCGCAAGCAGAAGATGCTTTCGCTCAACTGTGCCGCGATCGATGACCTTGAGGCGCTGGTCACCCTTCATGGTGTCGATTGTGGCTGGTCCCGAGCCGGCAAGTACTAGGGGGCAGTGGGGGAACGCGGCCTCAACTTCCTGGAGCACCACGAGCGCCTGCTCAAGGATTTCGGTTATCCCTATCAGCGTCTGGAGCGAGATGCATTGGTTCTGTGCTTGGGAACACGCCACTACGCAGCAGCCATCTACACGGCCAACACGGCATTGATGCAACCAGGCGCCTTGGTAAGAGGGCTAGGGCAGATGCTTCCGGCCAATGCCGAACACTACGAGCATACGCCGGTAGTCAACTTGTCGCGTCACGGAGGAAAGTGGTGCGCTACGACCCCAGAGGGCGAGCTGCGTGCTACCAAACTCTTGTTGGGGTCCAATATTTATTTCAAGGAGTTCGGTTTCCTCAAACACAGGGTACTGCCGGTAATGACCTTCGCCAGCATGACCCGGGGGCCCTTACAGACGAGGAAATGCGCCTGTTTCCCGCAGCACCGCATCATTTCGGGTTGACGCCGGCGGATCACGCCGGCACGACGGTTCGCCTGACGCCTGACGCCTGACGCCTGACGCCTGACGCCTGACGCCTGACGCCGGATCGGCGGCTTATTGTCAGAAACCAGTATCGGTTCGTGCCCCGGTATCACGATGACCTTGCTGTACGCGTTCGAATTCGCCAAGGGCATCGTGACTCGTTCGAGGTCCGTTATCCCTCATTGACTCATGTGCCTTTCGAAGCCACTTGGGGAGGTGCCTGCGGATTATCGCGCAACTATACGGCCTTCTTCGATAAGGTCGGAGACGAGGCATGAATGTCAGGGGTACATCAGAGTGTTGGTGCTGCACGGGGGACCATCTCCGGCAAGCTTCTGGCGGAACTCGCCAGTGGCCAGGACTCCAGCCAGCTTTCCGACATGCTTGCCGTGTCCGGAACGCCTGCGCTCAATCCTCCCGAGCACGCGTCAGAAAATAGAAGAGGTGAAGCTGGCTGGTTCTTATGGTGTCTGCGCGGCAGACTGGGATGAAATTCTATTTTCACATAAAGCTGCTAAATGAATGACTTCCGTAGGAGTTAGGATGATACTTTAACAACCTGATTGGTCAAATAATGATCAATTCAGGTGACTCTATCGTATTATATAGGATGATACTTTATTTTCTACCCACAGCCGCTCCATATAGGGCTGCCCATGTGGGCCAATCCCGACTGGCGCGGCGGACTCTATCCTCCTCATGGCGGCGGCCTCGAGGAGTATGCCCGGGTCTTCACCTGCGTGGAGGGCAACACCACCTTCTACAGCGGCGCGCCACGCCCCGAGACGGTGGCGGCCTGGGCCCGTCAGGCACCCCCGGGCTTTCGTTTCTGCTTCAAGCTGCCTGCTGCCCTGACCCATGAGCGTCGTCTGGTGGATATCGAGGCCGAACTCGATGTCTTCCTCACGGCTCTCGAACCGCTGCACGATCGTCTGGGCCCGCTGATGATCCAACTTCCCCGGGATTTCGGTGGTGATGAACTGCCTCGTCTCGAGGCGCTTCTCGCACGCTGGCCGAGTGACATTCCCTGTGCGGTAGAGGTGCGTCACACTGATTTTTTCCACAAGGGGAGTGTCGAGCGACATTTCAATAGGATGTTGATAACTCGAGGTGTGGATCGGGTGATGCTCGATGTGCGCCCCCTCTTCGCCACCCCCGCCGGTGAGCATCCCGGCGTGCAGCAGGCGCAGCGCGAGAAGCCGAAACGTCCATTACACGTGCTTTCCACGGGAATCCGCCCCCTGGTGCGCTATATCGGCCACCATGACGCGGCCATCAATGAACATTACTTTGCAGCCTGGATAGAGCGCCTTTCCCTGTGGATAAAACAGGGGAAAACCCCTTATCTGATGGTGCATACACCGGATAACCGGCAGGCGCCCCAGCTGGCGCGACGCCTCCACGATCGCCTGGCAGAGCGATTGGCCCTGCCCCCCTTGCCGGCCTTCCCCGGCGAGGCCCAGGCTAGCCTGTTCGGGAGTTGATGCTTGCTCCCACCTGCGCCTAAAGAGCGAGTGCCAAACCACAGAAGACGCTGGCCATCGAGTGTTTGATCGGATAGTTTTATGGGCCGGAGCGCTCATACCCCGGATTCTGACTGGATATGGCGCCGAACCTGCGTCGATCTTGCGATGGTCCTGCGCTCCCGTGCTACTCGGTCAACGGCCACCCGCCGACGACCGTAAAGCGCAACGGCAGTGATCCTGCCCGGATCCTGTCATGCTCTGGACGGTGTCATGTAATCCATGACGCTCTGGACGTGGCAATGACAAGCACAAGCCGCCAACGCGCCGGATCGGCCGCTGGCGACACGTACATACAGGGTGAAACATGTCCAAACTCTCCCATGCACAGTGGTCATCGAAGATGGCCTTTATCCTGGCAGCCACCGGTTCGGCGGTGGGGCTGGGCAATATCTGGCGCTTCTCCTATATGGTAGGGGATAGCGGGGGCGCGGCCTTCGTGCTCATCTATCTGGCCTGCGTGGCCCTGGTCGGTCTGCCGATCCTGGTCGCCGAATGGCTGATCGGCCGCCGTGGCCAGAAGAACCCGATCAACTCGATGCTCGACCTGGCGCGTCAGAGCGGTCGTCTGCCAGCCTGGGCACTGGTCGGGGTCAGTGGCGTTCTGGGTGCCTTCCTGATTCTTTCCTTCTACAGCGTGATCGGCGGCTGGTCGCTCTTCTATACCCTGGGTTCGGTCACCGGAAAGTTCACGGGCATGGACTCCGAGGGCGTCGGCGCCATCTTCAGTGGTCTGCTGGGTAACGCCACTGCCTTGACCCTGTGGCATACCGCCTTCATGGCGCTGGTGATCTTTATCGTGGCTCGCGGCGTGACCAAGGGCCTGGAAGGTGCCGTCAAGACCCTGATGCCGGCACTGGTTATCCTGATGGTGGTGCTGGTGATCTATGGCATGACCACCGGTCACTTCGGTGAGGCCATGGCCTTCATGTTCAGCCCCGACTGGAGTGCGATCAACGGTGAGGTAGTGCTGGCCGCCATGGGACAGGCCTTCTTCACCCTGTCGCTGGGCATGGGCATCATGCTGGCCTATGGCTCCTATCTGGGTGAGGACGTCAGCCTGATCAGCACGGCACGCACGGTGATCATTCTGGATACCGCCATCGCGCTGCTGGCCGGCATGGCGATCTTCCCCATCGTCTTCGCCAACGGCCTGAGCCCGGGCGAGGGGCCGGGGCTGATCTTCGTCACCCTGCCGCTGGCCTTCGGCAACATGGCATGGGGTTCCCTCCTTGGCCTGGCGTTCTTCCTGCTGCTGACCTTCGCCGCCCTGACCTCGGCGATCTCGCTGCTGGAGCCCACGGTGGAACTGCTCGAGGAGCGTACGAAACTGTCTCGTGTCGCGGCCACCCTGGTGGCCGGTGTGGCGGTCTGGGTGCTGGGTATTGCGGCGCTGATGTCGTTCAACGTCTGGGACGAGTTCCTGATCCTGGGGCTGAACGTCTTCGACTTCCTGGACACCCTTACCAGCAAGTTCATGTTGCCGCTGACCGGCCTGGGCGCGATCCTGTTCGTGGCCTGGCGTCTCGACCGCGACAGTGTGATCAACGAGCTGGGGCTCTCGGCCGGTCAGGCCCAGGTGTGGCAGGTGGTGTCTCGTGTGGTGGCACCGATCGGGGTGGTCGTGGTGTTCGTCTACGGCCTGGTCTAGGCTCGCCGACCATCACGGTACCGGCTTCAAGCCCTGACGAGCCCCGCCCTGGCGGGGCTCGTTGCATATCGTGGTGTGACGTCAGTGCATGGCATCTTCGGTGAGCTCGGCTTCTGGCAACTCGGCGATCTCCCGAGCCAGCTGCTTGAACTCGCTGTGGAGCTCGATGCCACGCCGGGCGCGCAGGTGACGCTGGGCGGCGGTGCGGGTCCGCTCTTCGTGCTCATGGACTTCCATGCTCATGAAGATGTCGAGAAGTTCACTCTTCAGGGAGGTTAACCGTTCGGTCTTGTGCATGATCGACTCTCTCCTTGGACGCTACGCGACACTGCATTTATTACTATACATCACTTGACAGAATGATGACGGCGTGAGTCTTTTTCTTATGACGCTGCCTCAACGCTCCCCGAGCGGAGGCACACTGCACATTTGGCTCCGCCTTGGGGCATACTGTCGTTGGATACCATGAGTCAGATACCATGATCGTTCGTCATCGCATTGCGGTGGCCAGCCAAGGAGTTCCGTGTGAGTCGTGCCCTGTTCGATGAGATGAGACGCCGCATGGAGCACTTCCGCCGCTCCGAGCAGAAGGTGGCGCGCTTTGTGCTGCGCAACCCCGAGGAAGTGATCCATATGCGCATCGTCGACCTGGCAACCGAAGCCAAGGTCAGCGAACCGACGGTGGTGCGCTTCTGTCGGGCGCTGGGCTGCAATGGCTTCCAGGACTTCAAGCTCAAGTTGGCGCAGATGCTGGCGACCGGCAGTCAGTTCGCCCAGTTCTCGATGAACGACAGTGATTCGGTGGCGGAGTTTTCCCACAGCATCTTCGACTCCACCGTGGGCACCCTGCTGTCGGTGCGCGACCGCCTCGACAACGAGGCGCTGAGCAAGGCGATCAATGCCCTGGCCATGGCCAATCGGGTCGAGTTCTACGGCTTCGGGGCCTCCGGCGCGGTGGCCTTCGATGCCCAGCACAAGTTCTTCCGCCTGCAGATCTCCACCGCCGCCTATGCCGACCCGCATATGCAGAACATGTCGGCGGTGACCCTCAACGAGGGTGACGTGGTGGTGGCAATCTCCCAGACCGGCCGCACCCGGGCGCTGGTGGCCAGCGTGCGCCTGGCACGGGAGGCCGGTGCCACGGTGATCGGGCTGTGCCCCGATGGTTCGCCGCTGGCCGAGGAGGTGACCCTGCCGCTCTATATCGACGTTCATGAGGACACCGAGATCTACACACCCATGAGTTCGCGCATCGCCCATCTGGTGCTGGTCGATGTACTGGCCGTGGGCGTGGCCAAGACCCGCGGTCCCAAGCTCGCCGAGCAGCTTCGTGAAGTGAAGAAGAGCCTGACACCGCTGCGTTTTCCGGAGCAGGACGGCAAGCCCTAGGCCTGCGGCCAGCGACAAGCTTCAAGGCGCGAGCTACAAGGAACCCCCTTGTGGCTTGCAGCCCGGGACGAAGACTGACTTGCCCCTTGCCCCTTGCCCCTTGCCCCTTGCCCCTTGCCCCTTGCCCCTTGCCCCTTGCCCCTTGCGGCTATGCTAAGCTGTTCGCCCATTTTCCGAGCAGCGATGCCTTCCCATGGACGACGTCACGGCGATCCTCGACCACCTGAATGCCGCCCAGCGCGAGGCGGTCAGCGCCCCCCAGGGCAATATGCTGGTGCTGGCCGGGGCCGGCTCCGGCAAGACCCGGGTGCTGGTGCAACGCATCGCCTGGCTGATGCAGGCCGAGGGGCTCTCTCCCTATGCGGTGCTGGCCGTGACCTTTACCAACAAGGCGGCCCGCGAGATGCGCACGCGCCTGGAGGCGCTGGTAGGCACGTCACTGCGCCATGTCTGGGTCGGCACCTTCCACTCCATCGCCCATCGTCTGCTGCGCACCCACTGGCAGGATGCTCGCCTGCCCCAGCATTTCCAGATCATCGATAGCGATGACCAGCTGCGTCTGATCAAGCGACTGATCAGGGAGAACGACATCGATGACGAGCGCTTCCCGCCCCGTCAGGTGCAGTCGTTCATCTCCGGCTGCAAGGAGGAGGGGCTACGCCCCCATCAGGTCAATGTGCATGGCGATGCCTACCTGGGCCAGATGGTCGAGCTCTTTGATCGCTATCAGCTGACCTGCGAGCGTGGCGGCCTGGTGGACTTCGGCGAGCTGCTGCTGCGTAGCCTGGAGCTGCTGCGTGACAATCCGGCGCTACTGGCCCACTACCAGCAGCGCTTCGCCCATGTGCTGGTGGATGAGTTCCAGGATACCAATACCCTGCAATACGCCTGGCTCAAGCTGCTGACCGGCATGACCACACCGATGACCGTGGTGGGTGACGATGATCAATCGATCTACGGCTGGCGTGGCGCCCGTGTGGAGAATATTCGCCGCTTCGAGCGTGAGTTTCCGCAGACCAAGACGGTGCGCCTGGAGCAGAACTACCGCTCCACCAGTGCCATCCTCGAGGCCGCCAACGCCCTGATCAGTCACAATGCCGAGCGCATGGGCAAGACGCTATGGACCGCCGGCGAGCGCGGCGAGCCGATCTCGGTCTACAGCGGCTTCAATGATCTGGACGAGGCGCGCTTTATCGTCGACACGCTGCGCGAGCGGGTCGAGGAGGGTGTCAATCGCCGTGAGATCGCCATTCTCTACCGCTCCAATGCCCAGTCGCGGGTGATTGAAGAGACCCTGATTCGCCAGGGAGTCCCCTATCGTATCTATGGCGGTCATCGGTTCTACGAGCGTCTGGAAATCAAGAACGCCCTGGCCTACCTGCGACTTCTGCTCAACCGCGATGATGATGCCTCCCTGGAGAGGGTGATCAATGTGCCGGCCCGAGGCATCGGCACACGTACCGTGGAACTGCTGCGCCAGCGTGCTCGCGAGGGGAGCGTCTCGCTATGGCAGGCGCTCCATGATGGCCTGGTCGACGGCGCCCTCAAGGGGCGTGCCGGCACTGCCCTGCAGGCCTTCGCCGATCTGATCGACACTCTGGACAACGATGGCGCCGGCCTGGCGCTCCACGAGATCATCGACCATGTGATCGCGCGTACCGGGTTGCTCGAGCACCATCGCAATGAAAGGGGAGAGAAGGGGCAGGCGCGGGTCGAGAACCTCGAGGAGCTGGTCACCGCGGCCAGGGCCTTCACCCAGGGTGACGCCTTCGATGCACCGGAGGCCGGCGAGGGTGCCACGGCGCTGGAGGCCTTCCTCTCCGAGGCGGCGCTCAACGCCGGCGAGCATGAGGCCGACGAGTTCGAGGATAGCGTTCAGCTGATGACCCTGCACTCTGCCAAGGGTCTCGAGTTCCCGGTGGTGTTCATCGCCGGAGTGGAGGAGGGGCTCTTTCCCCACCGCATGTCGGCGGAGGAGCCAGGCCGCCTGGAGGAGGAGCGCCGCCTCTGTTATGTGGGCCTGACCCGCGCCATGCGCAAGCTCTATCTGACCCATGCCGAGATTCGCCGGCTGCATGGCAAGGAGACCTTCCAGCGCGCCTCGCGCTTCCTGCGCGAGATTCCCGAGGAGTATCTTGAGGAGGTGCGACTGCGCGGCCAGGTGTCGCGGCCGGTCACTGCCTCGCGGCCCACCGGGCTTCGCCAGAGCGGGGTCAACGGCGGCGATGACCTGCCCTCGCTCTCCCTCGGGCAGCGAGTCAGCCATCCGGTATTCGGGGAAGGGGTGATTCTCAATGCCGAGGGCGAGGGTCCCCGGGCGCGGGTACAGGTCAGCTTCGCTGGAGAGGGGGACAAGTGGCTGGTGTTGGGCTTCGCCAAACTGACGCCGCTGTGACCCTCAAGAGCGCATGACTTTCCGTTGACGTTCACTGCAGGCTTATGGCTTGTGAGTGTGTTCACGTCTGGAGCATACTGCCAGGCGGACACAGCCGCGCGACAGGCGCGGCACTCGCATAATAATCCGTACGGAGTGATGCCTGCATGCAACGTCGCAAGTTCTTGACCACCCTGGGTGCCGGCGCCGCCGGTGTGGTCGCTGCCCCCTTCGTCTCCACCGCCAAGGCCCAGGAGACCATCACCTGGAACATGGTCACCTCCTGGCCCAAGAACTTCCCGGCCCTGGGCACCGGTGCCAACGAGTTTGCCAAGCGCGTCGAAACGCTCTCGGGCGGGCGCATGCGCATTCGCGTGCATGGTGCCGGTGAGCTGGTGCCGGCGCTTGAAGTGTTCGATGCCGTGGCTGCCGGCACCGCCGAGATGGGACACTCCGCGGCCTACTACTGGCGCGGCAAGGTCGCGGCATCACAGTTCTTTACCGCCGTGCCCTTCGGCATGACGACCCAGGAGACCAACGCCTGGCTCTATTACGGCGGTGGCCAGGAACTGTGGGACGAGATCTACGCCAAGCACAACCTCAAGCCCTTTCCGGTGGGTAATACCACCACCCAGCCTGGTGGCTGGTTCAAGAAGGAGATCAACTCCCTGGAGGATCTGCAGGGGCTCAAGCTGCGTCTACCGGGCCTGGCCGGCGAGGCAATGAACCGTATCGGTGTCACCACCGTTACCATGCCGGGCTCGGAGATCTTCACCTCCATGCAGACCGGTGTGCTGGATGCCGCCGACTGGGTCAGCCCCTACAATGATCTGGCCTTCGGCCTTCACCAGGTAGCCGACTACTACTACACCTCGGCCTGGAACGAACCCAGTGCGATTCTCGAGGGTACCGTTAACCTGGATGCCTGGAATGCCCTGCCCGACGACCTCAAGGCGGTGGTGACCGAGGCGGCTCGGGCGTCCAATCTGGCGATGATCAGCGAGTTCACCTTCCGCAATGCCCAGGCTATGGATACCCTGGTCAACGAGCATGGTGTCAAGCTGCGTATCTTCCCCGAGGATGTGATGAAGGCGCTCTATGAAGCCTCCCAGGAGGTGATCGCCGAACAGGTCGAGAGTGACCCGGACTCGAAGAAGGTTCACGACTCCTATGTCGCCTTCCAGAAGCTGGTACGGGCGTCCAACGATGCCGGCGAGTTCGCCTATCTCAAGGCACGTGAGGCGGTGCAGCCCTGAGGGTATGATGCCTGGCGAGAGGGCCCGATAGGCCATGGCCTCTGGCGGATGCCACTGAACTGACGTGAATCGGCGATTATCTGCCAGGAGTTAGAGAAGGGAGCGGGGGCGCCGATGGTGCCCCCGCCTTGCATTGGTGTCAGGGCTCAGGTCTCGCGACGCACCGCGCGGATGCGGCCATTGTCATCCATGGCCACCATCACGAAGCGAGCCTCGGTCACCTTGTGGAGCTCATCGGGGTTGCGTTCATGGGGTTGGCGGATCCACACCTCGACGTCGATGCGGATGGAGCTATGGCCGATCTCCACCAGGCGGGTGAAGATATTGACCGTGGAGCCGACCCGCACCGGACACAGGAAGTCCATTGCCTCGATCGCCACGGTGGCGGTGCGACCGTTGGCCTCCCGGTCGGCCGCCAGCTCGGCGGCCTGATCCATATGAGCAACCAGCCAGCCCCCGGCGATATCGCCGTGGAGATTGGTGTCCTGGCGACTGGCCAGCAGCTTGAGAGTCAGCTCTCCCCGTGGGCGCGGGCTGTCATCGAGTTCTGTCATGGAGGTGTCATCATCCTGGCTTGTTATTGGGGGTGTGAGACCGGTCCCATGGTAAACCCGGTTTCGCTTGCCCTCCAGCCCCGCATGACCGGTGGCAGGGAGATGGTCGCGAGAAGGTGCTGCACAGATTGTTCGACGGGCTGCGGGGTGCGACTCCACAGTCGACCCTGAACGGTGGGATAGCATGAGCATAATACGTCAGAGAAAGAGGAGATTGCATGGTCTCGCTCGATGAGCGATGGGGGCAGTGCTGGATGGCTCTGCTGCTCGGCATGCTGCTGGCCTTGTTGGCGCCACGCTTGGCGGCGGATGAGATTATCGGACCGCTGAGTGCGGTGGGGTCGGATACCCTGGCGGGCCCCATGCTGCGCTGGGGGGAGCGGCTGGCCGAGCGCCATCCGGGGGTGCGCCTGCAGCTTCAGGCCAGTGGCTCGGCCAGCGCCCCGGCCGCGCTGACCGCTGGCACCGCGCGCCTGGGTGCGATGTCGCGGCCCATGAATGATCACGAACGCGAGGCCTTTATCGCCCGCCATGGCTACTCCCCCGTCGAACTGAAGGTCGCCCGCGATGCCCTGGTGGTCATCGTGCATCGCCACAATCCGCTGAAGCGCCTCGGTCATCGGGAGCTGGATGCCATCTTTTCGGAGTCGCGTCGCTGCGGTGCCGATCAGGGGATCGAACGCTGGTCCCAGCTGGGGGGCATGCTGCCGGCGGACCGTATCGTGCTGCATGGACGCAACGTCGCCTCGGGAACCCATGATCTGTTTCGCAGGCGAGCCCTGTGTGGTGGCGGTTTCCGGGTACGTCTCAACGAGCACCCCGGCTCGGCGGCGGTGGCAGCGGCGGTGGCGGCCGAGCCATCGTCCATCGGCTTCGTGGGCCTCAATCACCTGACCGCCGGCGTCAGGGCGCTTCAGCTCCATGACGCCCAGGGCCGGGTCGTCTCACCCGCGCCTCGGGCCGTACGCCGCGGCGACTATCCCCTGTGGCGTTACCTCTATCTCTACGTGAACCTGCCCCCCGGCAGTGCGCTGACGGGGCCGGAGCATGCCTTCCTCGAGCTGGTGCTCTCCCCGCAGGGCCAGGCGGTGGTCGAGGAGTTGGGCTTCGTCACCCTGACCGAGGAGCGGCTGATGCAGCAGCGCGACTGGCTGGCTTCACTGCCGATGGCCGAGTAGCGCTGTCACGCGACTGTCATCGTTCTGTCGTAAAGTGGTGTTCCTGCTTCTATCATCCGCGCCTGATGAGTGGCCATGATCGACTCTCGCCCACCTCACTCGCTGCACCTGCGTCGTCGCCGCCTTCGCGACCGCCTGGCGACCCTGCTGATCACCGCGGGGGGCATCGGCGTGCTGGTATCGGTACTGGCCATCGGGGTGTTTCTGGCGCTGGAGGTGATACCGCTCTTTCTGGGGGCGGATGCTATTGATACCGATGCGCTGTGGCGCCCTCAGCCGGTGGAGGGGGCCGCCGAGCCCCGGCATCGCTGGCGGCCCGACCCCCTGGGGGAGGCCAGTCCGGCGCATTACGGCATGCTGCCGCTTGCCTGGGGCACCCTCAAGGCCGCGCTGTGGGCACTGCTGTTTGCGGTGCCCCTGGCGCTGGGCGCCGCGGTGCATTCGGCGCTCTACATGCCGCGTCGCCTGCGGGCCCGGCTGAAGCCTACCCTGGAGCTGATGGAGGCCATGCCCGGGGTGGTGGTCGGTTTCGTTGCCGGCCTGCTGCTGGCGCCCTGGGTAGAGCGGCATTTAACCGCCACCTTGCTGCTGGTGGTCACCTTGCCCCTCGGGGTCGTGCTGGCTGGAGGCGTCAGGGGGCTGTTGCCGTCGCCACTGAGGAGGCGGCTGCCCCTTGGCTGGGCGGGAGTGTGGCTGATGCCCTGGCTGCTGATGGTGGGGGCCATCACCCTGTGGCTGGCGCCCTGGCTCGAGGCCGCGCTGGTGGGGGGAGATCTGCGTGGCTGGCTCGCCGCCACCCTGGGCCTCGACTATGCGGCGCGCAATGCCATGATCGTCGGTGTGGCCATGGGCTTTGCCGTGATCCCCGGCATCTATGCGCTGGCCGAGGATGCCCTGAACGGGGTGCCCGACAGCCTCGCCGAGGGTGCCCAGGCACTGGGTGCCACCCGCTGGCAGACGCTCTGGCGGGTGGTGCTGCCCGCGGCCTCACCGGGCATCCTGAGCGCGGTGATGATCGGCGCCGGCCGGGCGGTGGGCGAAACCATGATCGTGCTGATGGCCAGCGGCAACACCGCCCTGATGACCCTGAGCCCCCTGGAGGGGCTGCGCTCGCTGTCGGCGACCATTGCCATCGAGCTGCCTGAGGCCGCCGTCGGCGGTACCCACTATCGGTTGCTGTTCCTGGCGGCGCTGGTGTTGTTTCTCTTCACCTTCCTGGTCAATACCCTGGCCGAGGTGATGCGTACTCGCCTGCGGCGCCGCTATCAGCGCCGGGAGGGGGGAGCATGAGAGGGTCGTGGCGACGCTATGGTGAAGGCCCCTGGCCCTGGCTGGCCGCCGGCAGTGTGGCGCTGTCGCTGCTGATGCTGCTGGCACTGCTGTTGCTTCTGGCCACGCGTGGGCTGGGCCATTTCTGGCCCGCCGAGGTGGCCGTGGTGACGCCTCACGCCGGCTCGCCCTTCGCCGGCATCGCGGTGCGTGAGGAGACGATCCCCGGCGACACCCGGCGCGAGCGCCTCTACTTCACCGCCAACCGGGATCTGGAGGGTGGCCGCTGGCGCTGGGTCGAGCTGGGGGAGATCGCCAGGATCGACTACCCAGCCGAGCTGGTGATGATGGAGCGCAGCCGCTGGGGCGATCTTGTCGGTCGGTTGGTGGCGCTCGAAGGGGAGGAAGAGAGCCATGTCGGCGAGGCTGCCTGGCCCGCCCTGCAGGCGCGACTGAGGGTGCTGGAGAGGCTGCGCGACGAGCGCGACCGCCTGCGTGACGAGGTGGTGATGCCTCTGGTTCGCCGCCTCGAGACCGTCGACAGCGACGAGGCCCGCGCGGCGCTGGTCGCGGCCAATGGGCGAATCCGTGAGCTTCAGGCGGCCATGGGCGGCGCTACCCTGATAGTGGAGAGCGTCGACGGGCGGCGTGTCGAGCAGCCTCTGGAGGAGGTGCTGCGTGCCTGGCGGCCCAACGCCATGACGCTGCCCGATAGACTGGTTGCCTGGGGAGAGGGCGTGTGGCGCTTTCTCTCCGAGGGGCCACGCGCCGCCAACAGCGCCGGAGGGGTGTGGCCGGCGATCTTCGGTACCATGTTGATGGTGCTGCTGATGTCGCTGGTGGTGACCCCCTTCGGTGTGCTGGCCGCCATCTATCTCAATGAGGTGGCCCATCAGGGAGCGCTGACTCGCATCGTGCGCATCGGCGTGCGTAACCTGGCGGGGGTTCCCTCCATCGTCTTCGGGGTGTTCGGGCTGGGGCTGTTCGTCCATGGCATCGGCGGGAGCCTGGACGAGTGGTTCTTCAGCGAACGACTGCCATCCCCTACCTTCGGCACCGGCGGCCTGCTGTGGGCCTCCCTGACCCTGGCACTGCTGACCCTGCCGGTGGTGATCGTGGCCACCGAGGAGGGGCTGGCTCGGGTGCCCGACCATCAGCGGGAGGGAGCCCTGGCGCTGGGCGCCACCCGCATGGAGATGCTGACCCGAGTGGTGCTGCCGATGACGCTGCCCGCCATGCTGACCGGCATGATCCTGGCCGTGGCCAGGGCCGCCGGCGAGGTGGCGCCCCTGATGCTGGTGGGGGTCGCCAAGCTGGCCTCCCGGGTGCCGGTGGACGGTGACTTCCCCTTTCTGCATCTTGAACGCAAGTTCATGCATCTTGGCTACCATATCTACGATACCGCCCTCCATGGCGATGATGTCCAGGCCGCCATGCCGCTGGCCTTCGCCACGGCACTGCTGCTGGTGCTGGTGATCCTGCTGCTTAACCTGACTGCAATATTTCTGCGCCATCATCTGAGGCTGCGTCATGAGGTGCCGTCGCGCGTCTAGCGGTGGCCCCGAGGAGAATCTGTCTGGTGTCCGTTTTCATGTCGTCATCCGCCGCAAGAGGGCCGATCATCGACTTCGCCGCCTCCGAAAGCTGCCTGGAGATTACCGGGTTGAGCCTTGCGTATGGCGACAAGCCGGCGCTACGCGATCTCACCCTGCGAGTGCCGCGCCAGCGGGTGACGGCCTTTATCGGCCCATCCGGGTGCGGCAAGTCGACCCTGCTGCGTGCCTTCAACCGACTCCACGATCTCAACGAGGAGGTGGTGCGGTGCGGCGAGATTCGCCTCGAAGGGCAGGATATCCACGCCCCCGAAGTGGAGGTAGCGGAGTTGCGGCGCCGGGTGGGCATGGTCTTCCAGGCGCCCAATCCCTTCCCCATGTCGATCTATGACAACGTGGCCTTCGGTCTGCGCCTGCAGGGGGGGCTGCGCAGGCGCCAGATGGACGATAGCGTCGAGTGGGCACTGCGCTCCGCGGCCCTCTGGGAGGAGGTCAAGGATCGCCTACGGGCCTCGGCCTGGGCACTTTCGGGGGGGCAGCAACAGCGCCTGGTGATCGCCCGCACCCTGGCGGTTCAGCCCGAGGTGCTGCTGCTCGATGAACCGGCCTCTGCCCTGGATCCCATCTCGACGCTGAAGATCGAGGAGCTGATCGGCAACCTGAAGTCGCGCCTCAGCCTGGTGCTGGTCACCCACAACATGCAGCAGGCGGCACGGGTCTCCGATTTCACCGCCTTTCTCGAGCAGGGCGAGCTGGTGGAGTACGGTCCCACCCAGACGCTGTTCACCCATCCGCGCCTCGCGCGCACCGAGAACTACATCACCGGGCGCATGACCTGAAGGGTCCGGCCCCAAGGAGAGTCCCATGGACATCAGCAGCGATATCCACAGCCAGCACATTTCCCGTCAGTTCAATCAGGAGCTCGAGGAGCTCAAGACCCAGCTGATGGCGATGGGGGGGCTGGTCGAGAAACAGGTCCAGGATGCCGTGGCGGCCCTGCTCGAGGGGGATTCCGCACTGGGCCGTCGGGTGATCGACAATGATCGCACGGTCAACGATATGCAGATCAGGATCGATGCGGAGTGCACTCAGGTCCTGGCGCGACGACAGCCCACCGCGTCCGACCTGCGTCTGGTGCTGGCGGTGATCCGCGCCGCCTCCGATCTGGAGCGCATCGGCGACGAGGCGAGCAAGATAGCCCGCAACTCCTGTGAGTTGATCGAGGGCGATAACGGCAGCCGCGGCTTCGTGGAGGTACGCATGATCAGTGAGCATGTGCGACGCATGGTGCGCGATGCGCTGACCTCCTTCGCCAGGCTCGATACCGAGCTGGCGCTCAAGCTGGTCCACGAGGATGAGCAGGTCGACAGCGAGTACCAGAGCGCCATGCGCTCGCTGATGACCTTCATGATGGAGGATGCACGCTCGATCTCGTCGGTGCTCAGTCTGATGTGGATCCTGCGTGCCCTGGAGCGCATCGGCGACCATGCCAACAACCTCGCCGAGTATGTGGTCTATCTGGTCAACGGCATGGATATCCGCCATACCGCGCCAGATGACCTGAATGCCGAGGCCATTGTCCGCAGGGGTTGACCATCGCCGGTGTTTCGTCGTCAATAACGCAGCCCCTTGATCTCGACCGCTGCAAGAGACGCTGAAATGCTTGATGCCTTCACGGCCCTGGCCCGTGGTACCCGCCTGGTCTACGGTGCCGGCCTGCGCCGCTATGTGTTTGCCCCTATCGCCGTGAACCTGCTGGTCTACGTCGCCATGCTGTGGTTCGTGCTGGCCAATTTCGGCAGCTGGCTGGACCACTGGATGAGCCTGGTACCGGGCTGGCTCGCCTGGCTGGAGTGGTTGATCTGGCCGCTGTTCGTGGTCAGCCTGGTGCTGGTGGTGTTCTTCACCTTTACCCTGGTGACCCACCTTGTCGCCGCGCCCTTCTACGGCTTTCTGGCCGAAAGGGTGGAGATCGAGGCCACCGGCCGGCAGCCGCTGGATGACCGGGGCCTGACGAGAACCGCACTGGATGCCCTGGGCCGCGAGCTGGTCAAGCTGGTCTATATTCTGCCGCGCATGGCGGCGCTCTTCGTGCTCAGCTGGATTCCCGTGGTCAATCTGGTGGCCCCGCTGCTCTGGGCGCTGTTCTCGGCGTGGATGATGGCAATCACCTATCTCGACTACCCCATGGACAACAACAAGGTCAGCTTCGCCGAGATGCGACGTCGCCTCAGGGCGCGCTGGTGGCCGACCATGACCTATGGGGGCGGGGTGACCCTGATCACCTGGATCCCGCTGGCCAACCTCTTCCTGCTACCCGGGGCGGTGGCCGCCGCGGTGCTGATGTGGGACGGCCACTATCGTGACCTGCCCGCCGACCTGCCGACCCGTCGCTGAGGTTGCGTCAGGTCGCACTCGTTTCTCCCTCCAACCGGGTGGCGGGGAAGCAGCAGCGAAAGGTGGTGCCCTGGCGCGGCCGGGAGTCGATCTCCAGGCGGGCGTCGTGGCGCAGCAGCACGTGCTTGACGATGGCCAGGCCGAGGCCGGTTCCGCCGGTCGCCGTGCTGCGCCCCTTGTCGACACGGTAGAATCGCTCGGTAAGGCGCGGAACATGCACCGGATCGATGCCCTCGCCGTCGTCGACCACCTCCAGGTAGGCGCCATGGTCGGGCCCGGGGCGCCAGCTCAGGGCGATATGGCTGCCTTCGGGGGTGTAGCGCACGGCGTTGAAGGCCAGGTTGGAGAGGGCGCTGCGAATCTCCTGTTCACTGCCTAACAGGGCGCGAGGCTCCTTGAGCTCTACCCGGATGGTGTGGCGACCGCCGGATAGTGCCTCGGCATCCCGCTTTACGCCCTCCAGCAATCTGACCATGTCCAGCGGGGCATGGTCGCTTCCGCTGCGGTCGATCTCCAGCCGCGACAGCAGCAACAGGTCCTGGACCAGGTTCTGCATGCGGGTGGTCTGCTCCTGCATCTGGCCGAGCCCCCTGGCGAATCGTGGGGGCAGCTGGTCGGCGAAGCTGGCGTAGGTCTCCAGGTAGCCGGCCAGCACGGTGAGAGGGGTGCGCAGCTCATGGGAGACATTGGCCACGAAGTCGCGGCGCATCTCCTCGAGGCGATGCAGGCGTGTGATGTCGCGGGCCATCAGCAGCCGCTCGCCGTCGCCATAGAGGGTGATCTGAAACTGCAGGACGGTCCGCTCGTCGATGGGGGAGGGCAGGGTCAGGGGGTCGCGATAGTCGCGAGCATGGAAGTATTCGACGAAGCGCGGGTCGCGCAGCAGGTTGGTGATATGGTGGCCACGATCATGAGACGCTTGCAGCCCCAGCAGCCGTGACGCCGCGCTGTTCCACCACTCCATGTCGCCGTGGCGGTCGAGCATGACCACACTGTCGCGCATGGCCTCGGAGGACTCCTGAATTCGCCCCAGGGTACTGCGCAACCGCTCCTGGGCGATACGCTGGACCTTCTGGTAGCGGTAGAGGCGGTCCATCAGGTCACCCCATAGCCCGGCGGCCGAGGGCGGCTCGGCCTGGCTGTCATGGGTCAGCCAGTGGTGAAGACGACGCAGCTGATAGAGATGGTAGACAAGGCTCAGTGCAAGCCCCAGGGCCAGGCCGGCCCACTGCTCGCCCAGCGGCCAGCCGACTGCCAGACCGAGGCCGGCGAGCAGAAGCAGGCGCCCTAGCTCGTGCTTCCAGAGCCTCACGTCAGCCCTTGGCGGAGAACCGGTAGCCGGTGCCACGCACCGTCTGTACCAGGTGCTGGTGACGCTCGCCTAGCGCCTTGCGCAGGCGACGGATATGCACGTCGACGGTGCGCTCCTCCACGTAGACATTGCCGCCCCACACCTGATCGAGCAGCTGGCTGCGGGTGTAGGCGCGTTCCTGATGGGTCATGAAGAACTGCAGCAGGCGGTACTCGGTAGGACCCACGCCCAGTTCCTGCCCGTCGGCGCTGACCCGATGGCTGACCGGATCGAGCCGCAGGCCATCCACCTCCACTGCCTCCTCGACACCATGGGGCGTTGCCCGGCGCAGCACGGCCTTGAGACGCGCCACCAGCTCCCGAGGGGAGAAGGGCTTGGTGATATAGTCATCGGCGCCGGCCTCGAGCCCCTGGATCTTGTTGTCCTCCTCGCCCTTGGCGGTGAGCATGATGATCGGCAGTTCGGCGGTGGTCTCGTCGCGCTTGAGGCGCCTTGCCAGCTCGATGCCGCTGGTGCCGGGCATCATCCAGTCGAGCAGCAGGAGGTCGGGCTGGTGGTCGACGACCATGGCATGGGCGGTCTGGGCGTTGTCCGCCTCGAGCACGCGATAGTCGGCCATCTCCAGCGCCATGGCGATCATCTCGCGGATAGGCGCTTCATCATCGACGATCAGTACGGTCTTGGCGGTCATCCTGAAGCCTCGGGTCAATGACGGGTCGATGTCGAGTAGATCACGATATTATGACACTGACATGACAGGCGGGCCCGTACCGGAGGCCCGGCTACTGGATGCCTGGCCACAGGCTCAGGGCGATGCCCGCGAACACCAGCAGACCCGACCAGTAGTTGTTGAGGAAGGCCCGGAAGCAGGACTCGCGCTCGCGCTCGCGGATCAGCCAGTGCTGCCAGACGAAGGTGGCCGCCATGGCGAGCAGTCCCAGCCAGAAGAAGCCGCCCAGGGCGAGCCGTGTGCCGGCCCAGGCCAGCAGCAGCAGCGTGACGATCTGCAGCAGGCCGATCATGAAGCGGTCGGCACTGCCGAACAGCACCGCGGTGGACTTGATGCCGACCTTCAGGTCGTCGTCGCGATCGACCATGGCGTACTGGGTGTCGTAGGCGATGGTCCACATCACGTTGGCGGCGAACAGCAGCCACGCCTCGACGGGCACATGGCCCAGCACCGCGCCGTATGCCATGGGGATCGCCCAGGAGAATGCCGCTCCCAGAAACAGCTGCGGCAGATGGGTGTAGCGCTTCATGAAGGGGTAGATGAAGGCCAGTATCACTCCACCGATGGAGAGCAGCACCGTGAACAGGTTGGTGAACAGCACCAGCACGAAGGCGCCCGCCACCAGCATCAGAAACAGCGCCTGGGCCTCTCCCTCGCCGATGCGCCCGGTGGCCAGGGGGCGGTCGAGGGTGCGCTTGACGTAGCCGTCCACATGGCGATCGGCGTAGTCATTGATCACGCAGCCGGCGGCACGCATCAGATAGACGCCGGCGATGAAGATCAGCAGCAGGCGACGGCTGGGCAATCCCTCGGCGGCGGTCCACAGCGCCCACAGGGTAGGCCACATCAGTAGCCAGGTGCCGATGGGACGATCGAGACGTGTCAGGCGCAGGAAGTCGGGGAGTCGGGCCAGGCCCGTGGGGCGCATCAAAGAGCGGTCCATCTCTACCTCGTGGCGGGTGGGAACACCAAAGCCTAGCGCGAAGGCAGGCCGAGGTCATCCGCCATGGCGTCGAGGAACCACTCCTGCACCAGCACGCGGAAACCGCCGTGGTGAAATACCGAACGGCGCCCCCAGGGCCCGTGTGCCTCATGGAAGCCTGCCGGGTCACGGGTGACCTCGATCTCGCCGCGCTCGAGGTCGGGCTGGCGGAACAGCCAGCTGCCCAGAGAGCGCTCGCCGAGATGCGCCAGGTCGTGGGCGGGCAGGCCTTCGAGCGGGGCCACCGAGCGTGCCACTACCCAGGGCGTTTCGCCCAGGCATAGGGCGACCTCGCGCTGCCAGGCCTGGCGGCCCGTGGGCAGGCCCAACGCCTGTGCCTCGTCGCGCCGCAGCGCACCGGTGCGCTGGTCGATCAGGTGTACCCGAAAGGGGCGCGGACGACCCGCTTCGGTGAGGCGCAGGGTCAAGGAGTCCCGCGAGCCTACCCACCGTCGCCAGGCCGGACTCATGGCGGGGCGGATGGCGGCCAGGGGTAACCAGCGCACGGGGCCATGCTTGGCGTGGGATCGGGAATCGGACACCGCGGACTCTCTGTCCATCCATGGGGACGGGTAGTGTACCATGCACAACCACCACCCATCCTCGACGAGGAGACCCATGAGTGCCCCCCTGACCATTCTCGGTAGCGGCATGGCGGGCCTTGGCCTGCTGCGCCAGCTGCGTGCCCTGGACAAGGAGCGGTCGGTGACCCTGATCACTGCCGACAGCGGTGATGACTACTCCAAGCCGCTGCTCTCCACCGGCTTCACCAAGGGGCTGCCACCCGAGCGGCTGGCGGCTCGTGATGCCCTGGCGGTGGCCGAATCGCTGAATGCAGTGGTGCGCATCCAGACTCGCGTTGACGCCATCGATACCGACTCCCGCACCCTGCATATCGGGGAGGAGCGGCTGACCTACGGCGAGCTCGTGCTGGCGACCGGAGCGGCGCCCACCACGCCCTTCGATATTCCAAAATCCCTGGCCGGTCGAGTGATGACGGTCAACGACCTGGATGATTATCGGGCCTTCCACGCCGCGATAGGCGCCCTCGGTCGCCCCGCCCGAGTGGCCATCATCGGTGCCGGCCTGGTGGGTTGCGAGTTCGCCAACGACCTGCTGGCGGGCGGCCACCGGGTGACCCTGATCGCGCCGGAAGCCGCACCACTGCCGCGGCTGCTCCCCGAGCCGCTGGGCCGGGTGCTGGGTGAGGCGTTTCGAGAGTCGGGCATGGGACTGTCCTTAAGCACCGGCGTCGCCGGGCTGGGGGACCAGGGCAGCGATGTCATCGTTGATCTCGACAGCGGTGGGTCGGTGGTGGCCGATCTGGTGCTGCTGGCGACGGGGCTGCGGCCCCGCACGGCCCTGGCCGAGAGGGCGGGGCTCGAGGTCAGCCCCGCGGGGATTCAGACCGATCGCCAGATGGCGACATCGGCGCCGGGTGTGTTTGCCCTGGGGGATGTGGCCTGCGTTGAGGGTGTCAATGCCATGTATGTGCAGCCGCTGCAGGCCGGCGCCAAGGCGTTGGCGAAGACGCTTGCCGGCACGCCTACGTCGGTGCGTTATGGCCCCTGGCCGGTGCTGGTCAAGACGCCGTTGCTGCCGGTGGTATCGCTGCCGCCCCCGTATCCTCCGGCACGTTGGCGCATCGAGGGTAACGCTTGGGACTTGACCGCACTGGCCGAGGCCGAGGACGGACGTTTGATCGGATTTGCGTTGACAGGAAGCTGCGTGCGTCGGAAAGTCGAGCTGGCGCGGGCTGCGCCGGCGTTGCTAGGCTAGGTCGGCGTTAGTAGCCCCAGGGCTGCCCTAGTCTGTCTTTCGACGCCGCTCGCTTTTCGCCCGTTGAGACAGCCAGGTGAACGGCGAGCGTCGTCTGCCATGACA
This sequence comes from Halomonas marinisediminis, assembly GCF_004347715.1. Classification (NCBI taxonomy): domain Bacteria; kingdom Pseudomonadati; phylum Pseudomonadota; class Gammaproteobacteria; order Oceanospirillales; family Halomonadaceae; genus Halomonas; species Halomonas marinisediminis. Next base: position 42,014 of record NZ_SLTR01000020.1, read on the forward strand.
ATAGACCTCCCGACCGAGGTGTCGGGATCCAGTGTCAATACCAGGAGGGTTGTATGCGTAAGCCAGAACTCGCAGCGGCGATAGCCGAACGTGCCGATCTATCCAAGGACAAGGCGAGCCAGGTGCTCAATGTCATTCTCGACGAGATCACCGGGAGTGTCTCCCAGGGGCAGGATGTCACCCTGATCGGCTTCGGTACCTTTGTCGTGCGCGAGCGTGCCGCGCGCACCGGCAAGAACCCCCAAACCGGTCAGCCGTTGAACATTCCGGCCAGCAAGACCGTGGCCTTCAAGCCGGGCAAGGGCCTCAAGGACGCCGTGGCCAAGTAATTCCAGGATAAACAACTCCAGGAAGTGCAACTCCAGGAAGTGCAACTCCGGGAAAGTGCCCCCGAACGCCTGGCTCCTTTCTGGTGCCAGGCGTTTTCCCCCATATTTTCCAGGGATCCGGTGGTGATGATATGAAGCTGAAACTGATGCTCTGGGTGCTGGGGTGGCTACTCAAGCGCGCCTTGCGTCGCAAGGCGCGCTTCCGCGAGCTCCTCAACGAGATGGGCCATCTCGACTGGGGGGTGGCCACCGAGGATCTCGCCATTGCTCGCCACTACCGCATGTCGCCTCGTGGTATCGAGCATGGTCGCGGCCTGCCGGTGGATCTCGACCTGGAGCTGCGCTTCGAGGATGCCACCACCGCGCTTGAGGTGCTGCGCAAGCCGAGCCAGCAGGTCTTTCTCGACGGCATGATGGAGGGCCGTGTGCGCCTGGTGGGTGATGCCAACGACCTGCAGCGCCTGCAGAAGTTGCTGCGCCACCTCTGACACCTCTCACCATGTCTCCGTCACTGGTCCTGCGGCGCTTCTGGACCCTAGAGCCCGCCGCCTACAGCCTGCGGGTGTTTATTGCCCTGGGTGGCATCACCCTGTTGTGCTGGTGGCGCGGCGATATGGCCAGCCTGATTCCGCTGTTCCTGGGGGCCATCGCCTGTGCCCTGGCCGAGACCGATGACGACTGGCCCGGGCGGCTGGCCGCCCTGCTGGTCACCCTGGTCTGCTTCGCGCTGGCCTCGCTGGCGATGGAGCTGCTCTTCGTCCATCCCTGGCTCCTCGTCATGAGCCTGGGTGTGGCCGCCTTCGGCATGACCATGTTCGGCGCCGTCGGTCAGCGCTACGCCACCATCGCCAACGCCACCCTGATTCTGGCCATCTACACCCTGATCAGCCTCGAGCAACGCGGCAGCCCGGTGCTGGATGAATTGTGGCGGGAACCGTCGTTGCTGGTGGTCGGTGCCGCCTGGTATGGAGTGATCTCGGTCGTTTGGTGTGCGTTCTTCTCGCGTCAGCCGCTGCAGCTTGCCCTGGCACGGCTCTACCGTGAGCTGGCCCGTTACCTCGGCCTCAAGGCGGCGCTGTTCGAGCCCTTGCGCGAACTGGATGTGGAGAGCCGGCGCCTGGCCCTGGCGCATCAGAATGGCGTTGTGGTGGAGGCCCTCAACGACGCCAAGGAGCGCCTCTTCCGTCGCCTGGAGGGGCAGCGCGAATCGCCGCGCCTGGCCCGTTATCTGGGGCTCTACATGATCGCCCAGGAGATCCATGAGCGGGCCAGCTCCTCCCACTCCCCCTATGCCGAGCTGGCCGAGGCATTCTTTCATCACGATGTGCTGTTTCGAATGCAGCGGGTACTCTCCCGACAGGGCGAGGCGTGCCGGACCCTGGCCCGGGGGCTGCTGCTCAAGCGCAGCTTCGATCTGGCCCCGAGCGAGCAGGCGCTGGTCGATCTCGACGCCTCCCTGGTACATCTGCGCGGGGAGCTGACCGACGAGCGCAAGGCGCTGCTGCCCGCCCTGGAGGCCGTGGCCGATAACCTGGCGACCCTGGCACGAGCCCTGGCCAGGGCCCGTCACCCGGAGCTCGGGGGGAGCGGTGACAAGGTGCTCCACGACCGCACTCCTCAGGGTCTGGGGGAGGTCATCGAGCGCCTGCAGGCGCAGCTGACCCCAGGCTCACCGGTCTTTCGTCACGCCGTACGGTTAGCTACCACCCTGGTAGCCGGCTTCGGCCTGTTGCATCTGATCCATCCCACCCAGGGCTACTGGATACTGTTGACCAGTCTGTTTGTCTGTCGCCCCAGCTTCGGGGCCACCCGGCGCTTTCTGTGGCAGCGCATCCTGGGAACGGTGCTGGGGCTGGTGGCGGGGTGGGCGCTGATCACGCTGTTTCCGGCGCCGGCGCTCCAGGCGGGAATCGCGGTAGTCGCCGGGGTCGCCTTCTTTGCCCTGCGCGGTCGTCACTACACCCTGGCCACGGCGGCCATCACTCTGATGGTGCTGAGCTGTTTCAATCAGGTGGGCGACGGCTTCGGGCTGATCTGGCCCCGTCTGGTGGATACCCTGCTGGGCGCGGGTATTGCCGGGCTGGCGGTTCTGACCATACTTCCCGACTGGCAGGGCAGACGACTGCATCGCCAGGCCGCCGCCGCCGTGGCCTCGGAACGGGACTACCTGGCGGCACTGGTGGCGCAGTACGCCGAGGGCAAGCGTGACGACCTGACCTATCGACTGGCGCGGCGTAATGCGCATAACGCCGATGCGGAGCTCGCCGCCATGTTGGCCAATATGCAGCAGGAGCCGGGCCCCTTTCGACGTGATGCCGAGCGGGGAGTGCCTTTCCAGCTGCATGCCCATACCCTGCTCAACTACCTGTCCGCCCTGGGTGCCCATCGCGGCGAGAGCCAGGGAGTCACCCCGGCGGAGAGTGCCCTGGCCGAGGCGATTCTCACCGAGCTGGATGGGCTGGCCCTGGCGCTGGAGCGGCGCGAGCCGATCCCCCCGGGGGAGGCACTCGAGGCAGCCAAAGGGGAACCGGGCTCCTTGCTGGGCGCGCAGCTGATGCTGATCGCTCGACAGCTGACACCGTTGCGGGAAGCGGGAGCCGCGCTTTTCGCGGAGCGGTAGTAAGAGCTCCGCTTCGCCGAGGCCGGTAAGCTGTAAGCTATAAGTTTTAAGAACCCCCCTTGCCGCTAGGCTTGGGGGTCGACATGCTGGCTTACGGCGTTACACCTGCCCGTAGCGCCCAGCCTCCTCACCCAGCCAGCGCCGGATCAGCGGCTGGCTGGCCTCGGGGTGGCTGGCCATCAGCGCCTCGGCCAGCGGCGCGACTCGGTCGAGGAGGTCGGCGTCGCGCTCCAGGTCGGCGATCTTCATCTGGGCCAGCCCCGTCTGGCGGGTGCCCAGCACCTCGCCGGGACCGCGCAGCTCCAGATCCTTCTCGGCGATGCGAAAGCCGTCGCTGGTCTCGCGCATTACCGCCAGACGCTCCTTGGAGTGGGCCGACAGCGGCGGATGGTAGAGCAGCACGCAGAAGCTCTGGGTGGCACCGCGGCCGACTCGGCCACGCAGCTGGTGCAGCTGTGAGAGGCCCAGGCGCTCGGGGTTCTCGATGATCATCAGGCTGGCGTTGGGTACATCGACCCCCACCTCGATTACCGTAGTGGCGACCAGTAGATCCAGCTCCCCGGCCTTGAAGGCTTCCATCACCGTAGCCTTCTCGGGGGCCTTCATGCGGCCGTGTACCAGGCCGATGGCGAGTTCCGGCAGCGCCTCCACCAGCTCGTCCCGGGTCGCCTCGGCGGCCTGGCACTCCAGTACCTCCGACTCCTCGATCAGGGTGCAGACCCAGTAGGCCTGACGCCCTTCGGCGCAGGCATGACGAATGCGCTCGACGACCTCGGGACGTCGCTCATCGGGCATCGCCACGGTTCTGACCGGAGTACGGCCCGGGGGCAGCTCGTCGATCACCGAGGCATCCAGGTCGGCATAGGCACTCATCGCCAGGGTGCGCGGGATCGGCGTGGCGGTCATGACCAGCTGATGTGGGGTAAGGCCACCAGCCTCGCCCTTCTCACGCAGCGCCAGGCGCTGATGGACGCCGAAGCGGTGCTGCTCGTCGACGATCGCCAGGCCCAGGCGCTGAAAGTGCACATCGCCCTGGAACAGCGCATGGGTGCCCACCACCATCTGGGCGCGGCCGTCCTGGATCGCCGCCTTGGTGTCGAGGCGTGCCTTGCCCTTGAGCTTGCCGGCCAGCCAGGCGACGTCGATGCCCAGTGGGGTAAACCAGGCCCGAAAGGCGCGATAGTGCTGCTCTGCCAGGATCTCGGTGGGTGCCATCATCGCCGCCTGACACCCTCCGGCGATGGCGGCCAGGGCCGCCATGGCGGCCACCACGGTCTTGCCGGAACCCACATCGCCCTGCACCAGCCGCAGCATGGGCACGTCCCGGGCCAGGTCGGCACCGATCTCGTCGAGCACGCGGCGCTGGGCAGCGGTCAGAGAAAAGGGCAGCTGAGTCAGGAAGCGGGCCTGCAGCCCACGGCCCGAGGGCAGGGGGGGGGCACCATCCTCCTGGATGCGCAGGCGCACCGTCTGCAGGCTGAGGCGGTGAGCGAGCAGCTCCTCCAGTGCCAACCGACGAGTTGCCGGGTGGTGGCCGCCGGCCAGCTGTTCGGGGTCGATCTCCGGCGGTGGCTGGTGCAGCACATGCAGACAGCGATGCAGCTCGGGCAGCCGGAAGCGTTGGCGCAGATCCGCGGTGATCCAGTCGGGCAGCGCCTCGGGTGCGTCATCGAGCCGCTCCAGGGCCTGCTCGATCAAGGCGCGCAGGCGGGTCTGGTGCAACCCCTCGGTAGTGGGGTAGATCGGGGTGAGGTGGTCTTCCACCGGCGGCGCATCGGCCTTGAGCAGGCGATACTCGGGGTGGTAGAGCTCGAGTCCGGTGGCACCGGCACGCGCCTCACCGAAGCCGCGCACCCGGCTACCGGGCTGGAACTGCTGCTGCTGCGCCGGCGAGAAGTGGAAGAAGCGCAGGCTGAGCAGGCCGCTACCGTCGCGCAGGCGCACCAGCAGGCTGCGGCGCCGGCCCCGCACGACCTCGGCGGCAATCACCTCGCCCTCGACCACCGCTTCATGGCCGGCGCGCAGGGTGCCGATGGGGGTTATGTGGGTGCGGTCCTGATAGCGCAGCGGCAGGTGGAAGAGCAGGTCGGCCACGCTGTCGATGCGCAGTCGGGACAGCTTCAGAGCCAGCGCCTCGCCGACTCCCTTGAGCGAAGTGACGGGTGCGTCGAGGGGCGAGTTTTCGGCGCTCATGTCTTGGCGGTGTCGGCCTGGCGGCAGCGAGCGACGGCCTCGGTGATGGCGTCGATCGCCCTGGGCCTGGGGAAGCTGGCGCGCCAGGCGATGGCGACGGTTCGCCCCGGGGCAGGGGCCGCGAACGGTATGCTCTCGAGCAGGCCGCTCTCATAGTGGACGGTACCAATGGCCGAGTGGGGCAGCACCGTGATGCCGAGCTTGGAAGCGACCATATGGCGAATGGTTTCCAGCGACCCCCCCTCGGCGGTCAGCGTATTGCTGGGGCTTGCGAGCTTCTGGCTGATGGCCGGGCAGGCCTCGAGAATCTGGTCACGGAAGCAGTGGCCCTCGCCGAGCAGCAGCAGGCGCTCATTGAGCAGCTCCTCCTTGTGCACGCTGTCCCGGCGGGCCCAGGCGTGGTCCGCCGGGACCAGCACCTCGAACTCCTCTTCATAGAGTGCCTTGGTCAGTACATCGGTCTCGGTAAAGGGCAGTGCCACGATGATGGCATCCAGCTCCCCGCTGCGCAGCTTGCGGCGCAGGCTACCGGTGAAGCCCTCCTCGATATACAGCGGCATCTGGGGGGCGCTGCGGGCAAGCTCCGGTACCAGATGAGGAAGGAGGTAGGGGCCGATGGTGTAGATGGCGCCGATGCGCAACGGGCTTGCCAGCTGGTCGCGGCCTGCGGTGGCGAGCTCCTTGATCACGCTGGTCTGTTCCAGCACCCGCTGGGCCTGTTCGACGATCCTCTCGCCGAGCGGTGTGACCTGCACCGTGGACTTGGAGCGCTCGAAGAGCGGGATGCCGAGCTCCTCTTCGAGCTTCTTCACCGCCACCGACAGGGTCGGTTGGGAGACGAAACAGCGCTCGGCGGCACGACCAAAGTGGCGCTCCTGGGCCAGTGTCACGATATAGCGGAGTTCTGTTAGAGTCATGAGGGTTGCCTAGCGGGCATCCTTGTGGATTTCCAATAGGACCTTTCTATCAGGGGGCGAGGCAAAGGTGAAGACAACGACATTGATTCTGGGCTGCGGGGACATCGGCACGGCACTGGGCCAGCGCCTGCAGGCGCAAGGTCTGCACGCGATTGGCGTACGCCGCCGAGTCGAATCGCTGAAGGAGGCGGGCCTGGAGGCGGCGTCCGCCGACCTCGCCGATCCCGCCAGCCTGGCTGGCCTGCCGGACGCGGATATCCTGGTCTATGTAGCCAGCGCCGACCGCTTCGAGGAGGCCGCCTATCGTGCCGCTTACCCCGAGGGGCTACGGGCCACCCTGGCGGAGTTCGGTGCACGCGAGAAGGTGCCGCGGCATGTTTTCTTTATCTCTTCCACCAGCGTCTACGCCCAGCGCGATGGCGAGAGCGTGGATGAGACCAGCCCCACTGAGCCCACCGGTTTCTCCGGCCAGCTGATGTGCGAGGCCGAGCGGGCACTCCTCGCGCACGACCTGCCCGGCACGGTGGTGCGTTTCTCGGGGATCTATGGGCCTGGCCGCGACCGTCTGATTCGCCAGGTCAGCGAGGGGCGCATCGCCCCGGCGAGCCCCGCCATGTATACCAATCGTATTCATCGCGATGACTGTGCCGGTGTGCTGGCACACCTGGTCGGTCGGGTACTCGCCGGCGAAGCTGTCGATGAACTTTATCTGGCGACCGACAGTGAGCCGGCTCCCCTCCACGATGTCATGGCCTGGCTGGCGAAACAGCTCAAGGTGGAGGCTACCGAGACCATCCAGTCGCCGCTGCGTCGCCGTGCCAGCAAGCGCTGCAGCAACACCCGGCTACTGGAGAGTGGCTATACGTTTCAGTATCCCAGCTTCCGCGAGGGCTATGCTCAGGTGCTCAGGGAGGGAGGTTTCCTGCCCGAGAAGGCCTGAGGGCGGGCCCTTCCGGCTCTCTCAGGCCGAGTGGGCCAGGGCCTCGTAGCGCGCCCCATCCTGCTCGGTGTAGGAGCGCAGCAGCGTCAGGCGTTGCCACCGCCAGTCGAGCGCGACCGGCGTCTGCGCCCCGAGGGATTCGATGGCCGTCCACGCGGCTCGTCGCAGCAGGGTAACGTGGGGGACGAAGCGCGCCGGGCGTACGCCCAGTCCCAGGGCTTGCAGACCGTCCCAGAGGCCCGCCTGCAGCGCGCCGAGCGCCGGATCGGGCGTTCTTCCCCCGACCCATACGATGCCAGGCCGCCGGAAGCTGCCCCAGCGATCCAGTTGCCAGACGCCCCCTATCGGGGTCTGGCCACTCACCCACTCGACAAGCGCCGGAAGGCGGGCCTCGTCGACCTCGCCGAGAAACGCCAGCGTCAGGTGCAGGCTCGCGTCCGGCACCCGCCGACCGCCACAGTGTGTCTGGGCCAGATCAGCCAGCGTAGCGAGCCGCTCGCGCAGATCGTCGGGCGGCTCCAGGGCAAGGAACAGTCTCAAGTCGATTGTCCAGCACTTTAGAAAAGGATGGAGTCGCGTTACGAGCGATGAGAGGCTGGTCGCCGCCGGAGCGCAGCTCCCGGAGTGTAGTCTGCTACATGAGGAGAGCGAGCACCGCCGGCGGCCAGGATCTCGAGCGCAGTAGCGAATCCGCCTTTTCTGTTAGTCGCCGATGACCATTACCCCTTCCGCCTCGAACTGCGCGCCCTTGGGCAGCGCCTTGACGCCGATGGCGGCGCGCGCCGGATAGGGCTTCTCGAAGAACTCCTCCATCATGGCGTTGACGACCGCAAACTGCCCCAGGTCGACCAGGTAGAGGTTGAGCTTGACGATATCCTGGAGGGAGCCGGCGGCCTCCTCGCAGACGGCGCGCAGGTTGGTGAAGACCTGGCGGGCCTGAGCCTCGAAGTCGTCGGAGACCAGCTCCATGGTCGCCGGATCGAGGGGGATCTGACCGGAGAGGTAGACGGTGTTGCCGGCCTTGATGGCCTGGGAGTAGGGGCCGATAGCGGCGGGAGCTTTCTCGGTGTTGATCACGGCCTTGTTGCTCATGCTGTACTCCTTCATGGATGGATTGTTGTCGATCAAAAATGGCCCGCTCGCCCCTGGGGACGCAACCGGGCCGTTTGGGAAGGGTTCAGTTGCCGAGACGGCTGATGCGCTCGACGTGTGAAAGGTTACGTAGTCGCTTGATGATGCGCGCCAGATGGATACGGTCACGCACCGCCAGGGTCAGGTTGAGCGTGGCCAGGCGGGCGTCGCGCTCCTCGATGCCAATGCGTTCAACATTGGCATCCGCATCGGTGACGATCCCGGCGAGTTCGGCGACCAGCCCGCGATGGTTCTGCACCTCGAGACGCAGTGCCACCGGAAAATCCTCATCGATGGTCTCGTCCCACTCCAGGGGAAAGAGCTTCTCTGGGTCGGTCTTGAGCTCGGCCAGGTTTCGACACTCGACGCGGTGCACCACGATGCCCTTGCCGACTGAAATGTGACCCATCACCGGATCGCCGGGCAGCGGATGGCAGCAGCGAGCGAACTTGATGATCATGCCCTCGGCGCCGCTGATCAAGATAGGCCCATGCTGGCGTGTGCGCTGAGCACTATCGTGAAGGGTTGACGCGCCATGTTGAAGGTCCATCAGGCGTCGCGCGATGACATGGGCCACTCGCGAGCCAAGACCGATCGACTCCAGCAAAGCGTCCTCATTCTTCAGCCCCAGCTCTCCCCGCAGACCAGGCAGCAGGCCTTCGGGCAGTTCTTCCAGGCTGGTTTCGAACTCGCCGAGGGCCTTGTTGAGCAGGCGGCGGCCAAGCTGTACCGCCTCGGTGTGCTGCTGGTGCTTCAGGGCGTGACGAATTGCCGAACGAGCCTTGGCGGTAATCACGAAGTTGAGCCAGCTGAGGTTGGGGCGCGCCCCGGGGGCCGTGATGATCTCCAGGGTCTGGCCGCTCTCCAGGCGGGTCGAGAGCGGGGCCAGGTGACGATCGATGCGACAGGCAATCGTGCTGTTGCCGATATCGGTGTGCACGCTGTAGGCAAAGTCGATCACCGTGGCGCCCTGTGGGAGCTCCATGATATCGCCCTTGGGCGTGAACACGTAGATATCGTCGGGGAACAGGTCGTTCTTGACGTGCTCGATAAACTCCAGCGAATCTCCGGCGTGGCGCTGCATCTCGAGCAGCCCCTTGATCCAGGACCGTGCCCGAGCATGACTGCCTTCGGCGATGGGATGGTCGGTTTGACCCGCCTTGTAGAGCCAGTGGGCGGCGACACCGTTGTTGGCCATGGCCTCCATCTCGCGGGTGCGAATCTGCACCTCGATGGGCATCCCGCCGGCGCCGAACAGGGTGGTATGCAGGCTCTGGTAGCCGTTGGCCTTGGGGATGGCGATATAGTCCTTGAAGCGCCCGGGCACCGGCTTGTAGAGGTTGTGCACCAAGCCGAGGATGCGATAACAGCTGTCGACATCCTCGGTGAGGATGCGGAAGCCGAAGACGTCCATGATCTCGTTGAACGACTTGCGCTGATCGCGCATCTTGCGATAGATCGACAGCAGGTGCTTCTGACGTCCGACCACCGTGCTGGGCAGCCCCCCATCGTCGAGGCTCTGCTGAAGGGTACTCTGTATCTGGCGAATCGCCGAACGGCGGTGTCCCCGGGCGCTGGAGACGGCGCGCTTGATGCGCTCGGCGCGCATCGGGTGCAGGGCGTGAAAGGAGAGATCCTCGAGTTCCACGCGGATGGTGTTGATGCCCAGTCGGTTGGCGATACGAGCGTAGATCTCCAGGGTCTCGCGGGCGATGCGCCGTTTCTTCTCGGGACGCAGGGCACCGAGGGTTCGCATGTTGTGCAGGCGGTCGGCGAGCTTGACGATGATCACCCGGATATCCCGGGACATCGCCAGCACCATCTTCTGGAAGTTCTCCGCCTGGGCCACCGCCTTGTCTTCGAAGGCGATCTGGGTCAGCTTGGAGACGCCATCCACCAGCTCGGCAACCGGGGCACCGAACTGCTGGGCCAGGGCCTCCTTGTCGACGCCGGTATCCTCGATCACATCATGCAGCATGGCCGCCATCAGGCTCTGATGATCCATATGCATGTTGGCGAGGATGTTGGCGACCGCCAGCGGGTGGGTAACGTAGGCTTCGCCGGAGCGTCGACGCTGGCCATCGTGGGCCTGCTCGGCATAGTAGAAGGCGCGCTTGACCTGTTGGATCTCGCTCTGGGGAAGATAGCCGCCGAGACGATCGGCCAGGTCATCGATGGTGAACATGCGTCGCGCCTGACTCCTGGGTGAGTGTCCGAAAGGGGAGGACGGCGCCTTGGCACCGTCGGGGGATCACTCCTCGGTGAAGCTACCGTACTGTGGCTGGGGCGGACGCACCAGGGCCTCGATGGGCTCGTCGAGCACGCTGGAGTCGACCAGGCCGGCGGCGATCTCGCGCAGGGCCATGACGGTAGGCTTGTCGTTGTCCCACGGCAGCTGGGCGTCGCGGGAGCCGCGGGCCAGCTGGCGGGCGCGGTGGGTGGAGATCATCACCAGCTTAAAGCGGTTTTCGACGTTTTCCAGACAATCTTCGACTGTGACTCGCGCCATGGGTGCCTTCCTGAAGAGCTGACGGGACCCCCGACATCAAACACGCGGTGGGCGCGTGGACGGGTGTCCGCTATGGGTAGACCCAATAGGTTACTCGACGCCCGGCAGCGCTGACAAGCGCCACAGACGCGGCCCCAGGGCTATTGCAGATGGCTGCAGCGCTCAAGACTGTTCCGGCGACAGGCCTTCGAGGGGGCGCTACGAGTACTTCCTTGTAAGCTACCTCGGCCATCCTTGGTCCTCGGACCCCCTCTCCGACCTGTCCCCGGCGTCTTTCACTATCAACCTGATAACTGCGATAGCCACGCACGCGGCCTTCAGGCAAGAAGCGCCTGCAGCAGGGGGGCATGGGTGGCGCCGGCGCGCTGGCGGGTCAGGCGATGAGACACCACCAGGGCGCGCAGTTCGGCCAGGGCGGTGGTGAAGTCGTCATTGATCACCAGGTAGTCATACTCGTCGTGGTGGGACATCTCGCTCACCGCGTCACGCATGCGCCGTTCGATCACCGCGTGTTCATCGGTGCCCCGTCCGGAGAGTCGACGCTCCAGCTCTTCCCGTGAGGGAGGCAGGATAAATACCGATACCGCCTCGGGGAGCTGCTGGCGGACCTGGCGGGCACCTTGCCAGTCGATCTCCAGGATCACGTCCTGGCCTGCGGCCAATGCCGCCTGTACCGCGGGCCGCGAGGTGCCGTAGTAGTTGTCGAACACCCGAGCGTATTCGAAGAACTCGCCACGCTCGATCATCGCCTCGAACTCGGTCACCTCGACGAAGTGGTAGTTGACTCCATCCACCTCGCCTTCGCGCCGGGCCCGTGTGGTGTGTGAGATCGATACCTGGATACCGTCGAGACTTTCGACCAGTTCGCGCACCAGGCTGGTCTTGCCAGCGCCGGAAGGAGCGGAAACAACGAACAGCGTACCTTGCGACATGCGCATCTCCGGGTTGGATAGGTGGTCCGGGGACCGGGATGAGGCCGATAGTGGAAGGGGGCGAAGTATCGCATACCCATGTGAGGCCTGCATCCGGCTAGCCGGAGGGGGCGGGACGCCGCCGCTCCAGCTGGCGCCCCAGGACGAAGATCATCAGGCCGCCCAACGCCAGGCCGGCACCCACCAGCCCGGTGGCCGACCAGGCGGCGCCGGTCTTGACGGTGATGCCGCCCAGCCAGGCCCCGAGGGCGTTGGCGCCGTTGAAGGCGGCATGATTCATGGAGGCAGCCATGGTCTGCGCCTCACCGGCCACATCCATCAGCCGCGACTGCAGCGCCGGCCCCAGGGCGATGCCGGTCCCCACCAGGCCAACGAACAGCAGCCCCGTCACCAGATGGTTGGCGGCGACATAGAACCCCAGCTGTATCGTCAGGCTCCACAGCAGGATGCAAGGGATTGCGCCGACGGGGTGGCGGTCGGCAAGCCTGGCACCGACCAGGTTGCCGATGATGCCGCCAATACCGAAGATGGCCAGCACCCAGGGGCCCAGGGCTTCGGGCATGCCCGCCTGATCGCGCAGGGTCGGCACCACGTAGCTGAATACCGCGAACATCCCGCCGAAGCCGATGGCGGCGACGGCCAGGGTAGCGAGGACCCGCTGACTGACCAGGGCGCCGAGTTCGCGGCGTGGACTCGCGTTACGATCGCCGGGCTGGACCGGAACGAACAGCCAAATCATCAGCATGGTGGCCAGGGCCACACCGCCCACGGCGTGGAAGGCGAAGCGCCACCCCAGCCACTGGCCGGCCCAGGTGGCCAAGGGAGCGCCAATCACGATGGCAACGCTCAACCCCAACATCACCCGGCCGATGGCGCGAGCGCGTTGATCGACGGGTACCGCCGCCGCCGCAACCAGGGCGGCCACGCCAAAGAAGGCACCGTGGGGCAGTCCGGCGACAAAGCGCAGGGCGACGAAGGGCCAGAAGGTGGTGGTCAGGGCGCTGGCCACGTTGCCCAGGGCAAATACCAGCATCAGGAGGATCAGCAGCGTGCGACGAGGCACGCGTGCGGCCAGTGCCGAGATCAGCGGCGCGCCCACCACCACGCCCAGGGCATAGGCGGAGATGGCGTAGCCGACATCGGCGGTGGCCACCTCGAGGTTGGCGGCCACCCGCTCCATCAGGCCCATGATCACGAATTCGCTGGTACCGATGCCGAAGCCGCCGAGGGCCAGGGCGAGCTCGGCCAGGCGCGGATGGCGAGCCGCGGCGGGTGAAGATGCGGACATGATGTCTCCATGATGGGTAGGGCGCCCCCCACTGGGTGGCAGGGAGGGCAGGTCTTGCTATTCGATGTTCTGCACCTGCTCGCGGATCTGCTCGATCAGCACCTTGAGCTCCACGGCGCAGCGGGTGGTATTGGCCACCACCGACTTCGACGACAGGGTATTGGCCTCGCGGTTGAGCTCCTGCATCAGGAAGTCGAGGCGGCGGCCCACCGGGCCCTTCTGGTCGAGCTGGCGCTTCACCTCGGCGACATGGGTCGCCAGACGATCGAGCTCCTCGTCGACGTCGGCCTTCTGGGCCAGCAGGGTAAGCTCCGCCTCCAGGCGCTGGGGGTCGAGCTCGGCCATTACCGTCTCCAGGCGCTCGAGCAGCTGGGAACGCTGGCGCTCGAGGATCCGAGGCATCAGTCCACGCACCTCGGCTACCTGAGACTCGATGCCGGTGAGCCGTTCGCGGATCAGCTCGGCGAGTTTCTCCCCCTCCCGGGCGCGGCCGGCGAGCAGGTCGTCCAGGGCGCGCTCGAACAGTGCCAGGGCGGCGCTCTTGACCGTTTCCGGATCGGGGCCGCGGTTCTCCAGCACCCCGGGGTAGTCGAGCAGGGCCAGGGCGTCGGGCGGAGTGGCCTCCGTCACCACCTGGCGCACCTCGCCCAGGGCGCGGCCGAGCTCGGCGAGCCGTGTCGGGTTGATGGCGAGCCCGGCGCCGTCACCGGCGGCCTCGAAGCGCAGGCTGACCTCGACCTTGCCCCGCGCCAGGCGGGCACGCAGCGCATCGCGGAAGGCGGGCTCCAGGTCGCGAAGGCTCTCCGGCAGGCGGAAGTGGGGTTCGAGATAGCGCTGGTTCACCGAACGCAGTTCGAGCTGCAGGCTGCCCCAGGCGGCGGTGTGCTCCTGACGGGCGAAGGCGGTCATGCTGTGCACCATGGTGGGCTCCCGGGGTGACTGGTGTGAGATGAAGGGTGAGAAGAGCGGGTCATGCCTCGTGAACAGGCCGCAGTGTACCCGATTCGCCGGCAGCGTCGGGCCAAGCGTGTAGAATGTCGCCAGCCGAAACAATCCAACGTCTCCTCAACCCCTATCGATCACGAGGTATCATGGCCAACGACTTTCGACGCCCCAGCGGGCGCGCGCCCGAGCAGCCCCGCGAGATCCGCCTGACCCGCGACTACACCCGTCATGCCGAGGGCTCGGTGCTGGTGGAGTTCGGCGATACCAAGGTGCTGTGCAACGCCAGCGTCGAGCCCGGCGTGCCGCGCTGGCTGCGCGGCAAGGGCCAGGGCTGGGTCACCGCCGAGTACGGCATGCTGCCCCGGGCCACCCATACCCGCGGTGGACGCGAGGCGACCCGCGGCAAGCAGGGCGGCCGCACCCTGGAGATCCAGCGGCTGATCGGTCGTTCGCTGCGTGCCGCGGTCAATCTCAAGAAGCTGGGCGAATTCACCATCACCGTGGACTGCGACGTGATCCAGGCCGATGGCGGCACGCGTACCGCTTCCATCACCGGCGGCTGCGTGGCGCTGGTGGATGCGATTCGTTACCTGCAACGCAACAAGCTGATCAAGGGAGACCCCTTCAAGCAACTGGTCAGCTCGGTGTCGGTGGGCATCTTCAAGGGCGTGCCGGTGGTGGACCTGGACTACCCCGAGGATAGCGGTGCCGATACCGACATGAATGTGGTGATGACCGAAGGGGGCAGCCTGATCGAGGTACAGGGCACCGCCGAGAAGGATAGCTTCAGTCGCGCCGAGCTCAATGCCATGCTCGAGCTGGCCGAGAATGCCGGCGTGCAGCTGTTCGACCACCAGCGTGAGTCGCTGGGCATTCCGCGCTGATCCTGCAGGCCTCCTGCTAATGCAGAGTGCCGGCCATCACTGGCCGGCACTCTGCGTTCCGACAGACCGGAACGGCGACGGAGGGAGGCGCCTAGAGCGGCAGGTCGTACTCGACGATCAGCGGCGCGTACTCCGAGAAGGTGGCGTCGTAGTCGATCCAGGCATCCACCACATGGCGGCGGAAGTTGGGTCCCACCACCTGATAGTCGATGCGCCAGCCCTCCTGGCGAGAGCGCGGCACCTCCTGGTCGGGCTTGGGCCACCAGGTGTACTCACCGGCGTCACGGTTGATCTCACGGAAGGTGTCGATAAAGCCGGTGGGGCCGAACACCTGATCCATCCAGGCACGCTCCTCGGGGGTAAAGCCGGGCGTGCTCTGGTTATCGGCCCAGTTCTCCAGGTCGATGGTCTTGTGGGCGATGTGCCAGGTGCCACAGATGATGTACTCGCGGCGCTTGCGAGCCATCTTGCTGAGGTACTCCTGATACTGTGCCATGAAGGTCTGCTTGGCGGCCGGGTCGCTGCCGTCGGGCATCAAAAAACTGGCGATGCTGAAACGGTCATAGTCGGCCTGCAGGAAGCGTGCCTCATGGTCGCACTGGGGAAAGCCCAGTCCGTACATGATCGCCTTGGGAATCTTGCGGCAGTAGAGCCCGACTCCGGAGAAGCCGTCCTGCTCGGCGTCGAGGAAGTAGCCCTCGTAGCCTTCCGGATAGAGGATACTGTCATCCAGCTCGAAGCTCTTGGCCTTGAGGTTCTGAACGCAGACGACATCGGCGTCCTGGTTGGCCAGCCAGTCGAGAAACCCGCGACCGACCGCTTCGCGGATGCCGTTGACGTTGATGGTTGCTATTTTCATACGTGGTCCCTTTTCCGTCGCGCGTGTATGATACCCGACGTTTCGACGTATGGGTAAATGGCCAAGGCCAATAAATGTGATAGGAGGCCCCGTGGCGGATCAGCAGCTGCAGCCCTACCAGCGTGAGTTCATCGAATTTGCCATCGAGCAGGGCGTGTTGCGCTTCGGCGAGTTCACCCTCAAGTCCGGCCGTGTCAGTCCCTACTTCTTCAACGCCGGCCTCTTCCGCAGCGGCGCCGCCCTGGCCCGCCTGGGTCGCTTCTACGCCCACGCGATCGCCGAGCGTGCCCCGCGGTTCGACGTGCTCTTCGGTCCCGCCTACAAGGGCATCCCCCTGGCCGCCGCCACCGCCGTGGCGCTGGCCGATCACCATGACCGCGACCTGCCTTACGCCTTCAATCGCAAGGAGGCCAAGGCCCACGGCGAGGGCGGCAGTATCGTTGGCGCCGAGCTCACGGGGCGTGTCCTGATCATCGACGATGTGATCACTGCCGGCACCGCCATCGGCGAGGTGATGGCGCTGATCGAGCAGGCCGGTGCCAACGCCGCTGGTGTGGTAATCGCCCTGGACCGTCAGGAGCGTGGCCAGGGCGAGAAGAGTGCCATTCAGGAGGTCGAAGCTCGCTACGGCATGCCGGTGATCAGTATCGTGACGCTGGACATGGTGCTGGCCTATCTTGAAGAACAGAGTGGCGAGACGCTGCGCGGCCACGCCGATGCCATCCGCGACTATCGTGCCCGCTATGGAGTGGCGGCAGATTAAGCTATACTGTACACAGTGTGTACAGATTTTGCGGTCCGTATAAGGTGAGGGTTCCCGATGACATCGAATTCTTGGCGACTGGTCGGCCTGGTGCTGCTGGGATACGTGGGCTGTGCTGGCGCCAGCGAGCTCGACCTGAACCTGGGCGCCGACGCTGTTCAGTTCGAGGCGGCCGGTGAGATTGTGGAAGGCATTCGGCTCGGTGGGGGCGTGCTTGACAGCGACTATCGCCAGGACGCCACCATCTATCACGCCCAGTTGATGGGGACCCAGCACACCTCGCAGCGTGAAGTGGGCATCGGTGCCCGCTGGACGCACTACGATGCCAGGTCCGGTGATGGTGGCGGCCTGGGGCTCGGTGGCTATGGTTACGTCTATCTGCCCAATCTGCCTGCGGTTTCGCTGGGCGGTTACGGCTTCTATACACCCGATGTCGTGACGACCAGCGAGCTGGACAAGGGCTATGAGGTCGGTCTACGTGCCCGCTACGCCTTTACTCCCAATGTGGATGGCTATCTTGGGCTGCGTCAGCTGGATGCCGACTTTGACGACGATCGTGGCAGCCGTACCCTGGACCGCGGCGCTCAGGTCGGCGTACGCCTGCGCTTCTGACGGTCTTTCTGCGGTGGAATGCAGGCGGGCCCCATCATGGGGCCCGCCTGCATTCCACCGCACCTCACAGCGGATACACCATGCTCGATGTCGTTCTGTTCCAGCCCGAGATTCCGCCCAATACCGGAAACCTGATCCGACTGTGCGCCAATACCGGCTTTCGCCTGCATCTGATCGAGCCACTGGGGTTCGAACTCGATGACAAGCGCCTGCGTCGCGCCGGTCTCGATTATCATGAGTGGGCAGCGGTAGGCGTGCACCCTGATTGGCAGGCCTACCTTGAGTCTGCCAAGCCGATGCGGGTCTTTGCGGTATCGACGCGTGGGCGGCGTGGCTACCATGAGTCCGACTACCGGGCCGGTGACGCCCTGGTGTTTGGTCCCGAGACCCGTGGCTTGCCTCAGGAGATGCTCGATGCCCTGCCCGAGGCGCAGCGGCTGCGCATCCCCATGCGGCCCGACAGCCGTAGTCTCAATCTCTCCAATGCCTGTGCGGTGCTGGTCTATGAAGCCTGGCGGCAATTGGGTTTCGGCGGTGCGGCAAGTATAGATACCACGAGGCTCGACCCTTGAGTGCCCCCAGAACCATCCAGCAGCGTCTCGCCGGCCTCAATCCCCGGCAACAGGAGGCGGTGCGCTATATCGACGGCCCCTGCCTGGTGCTGGCGGGTGCCGGTTCCGGCAAGACCAGCGTGATCACCACCAAGATCGCCTATCTGATCCAGGTGTGCGGCATGAGTGCCCGACGCATTGCCGCGGTAACCTTCACCAACAAGGCCGCCCGGGAGATGAAGGAGCGGGTGGGAGGAATGCTCAAGGGCAAGGAGGGGCACGGGTTGACCGTCTCCACCTTCCATACCCTGGGGCTCAATATCATCCGCCGCGAGCTCAAGGCGCTGGGCTATCGTCCCGGCTTCTCGCTGTTCGACCCAGAGGATGCCAAGGCGCTGCTGCGCGACCTGATGCACAAGGATGCCCAGGTCGACGCCGATCAGATCAATGCCGTGCAGCACCGCATCTCCGAGTGGAAGAACGACCTGATACTGCCGGGCCAGGCGCTCTCGCATGCCGCCGATGAGGATGAGCTGTTCGCTGCGCGGGTCTATGAGGCTTACAACCGACACCTCAAGGCCTATAACGCGGTGGACTTCGACGACCTGATCCTGCTGCCGGTGGTGTTGCTGCGCGACGACCCCGAGGCCTTGGCACGCTGGCGCAAGCGCATTCACTACATGCTGGTGGATGAGTATCAGGACACCAACGTCAGCCAGTACCAGCTGGTCAAGCTGCTGATGGCCGAGCGCGCCACCTTCACCGTGGTGGGCGATGATGATCAGTCAATCTACGCCTGGCGTGGGGCGCGCCCCGAGAACCTGGTGACCCTGGGCGAGGACTTTCCGCGCCTGGACGTGATCAAGCTCGAGCAGAACTATCGCTCCACCGGCACCATCCTGCGGGCGGCCAACACCCTGATCAGCAACAACCCCCATGTCTACGAGAAGACCCTGTGGTCGGACATGGGCGAGGGCGCGCCGATCCGGGTGGTGGTCAACCGCCACGAAGAGGCCGAGGCGGATCGCGTGGCCAGCGAGATCCTCACCCGGCGCCTCAAGGAGCGCGCCGAGTGGCGGGATTTCGCCGTGCTCTATCGCGGCAACTTCCAGGCCCGGCTGCTGGAACTCAAGCTGCAGCACTATCAGATTCCCTACAAGCTCTCCGGGGGCACCTCCTTCTTCTCGCGCAACGAGATCAAGGATGCCATGGCCTACCTGCGACTGCTGATCAACCCGGCCGATGACAACGCCTTCCTGCGCATCGTGAATGTGCCGCGCCGCGAGATCGGCCCCGGTACCCTGGAGAAGTTGGCCAACTATGCCAATGAGCGAGGCATCGCCCTGTTCGCCGCCTGCCATGAGCTGGGCCTGGCCGAGCAGCTGCCGGTCAGGGCGGTCGAGCGTCTGGGGCGGTTTACCCATTTCATCGACGGCGTGCGGCGACGCATGGATGGCGGCGATGCCATCGCCGCCATTCGCGACATGCTGCACGAGATGGATTACGAGGCCTGGCTCTATCAGAACGCCAGCGCCCCGACCATCGCTGAACGGCGCATGGCCAATGTCTGGATCCTGATCGACCAGCTGGAGAAGTCGATGGAGGCCGACCCGGAGGAGAGTACGGCCTCCGAGGAGACCGAAACCGACAGCGTGGAGGCAGCCATCTCGCGGCTGGTGCTGCGGGATATTCTCGAGCAGCAGGCCGAGGAGGATGATTCCGACCGTGTTCAGCTGCTGACCATGCACGCCTCCAAGGGCCTCGAGTTCCCGCATGTCTATCTGATGGGGCTGGAGGAGGAGCTGCTGCCCCACCGCAATGCCATCGAGGCGGGCACCGTGGAGGAGGAGCGGCGCCTGGCCTATGTGGGCATCACTCGGGCGCGGCGTACCCTGACCCTGACCTTGGCCCGACAGCGCAAGACCTACGGAGAGCTGATGGACTGCGCACCCAGTCGCTTCCTCGACGAGCTGCCCGAGGCGGATCTGGAGTGGGAGGGGCGTCCGGACCGCGAGGATCCGGAGAAGAAGCAGGCTCGGGGGCAGAGTGCTATTGCCGGGCTGCGCTCGCTACTCGACTAGCCATGAAGTGCGTAGCCGGAAAGTTCCTGCTGGCCGACACCATTCGGACGGGAGCATGCCACTCCAAAGTGGTGTCGGCACAGGGGCTTAGACAGGGACTTAGCGTGGCTGCTGATTGTAGTAGTTGGCGATGTCCGTGATGTCCTCATCAGACAGGGATGCCGCCATCGGAGTCATGACCGCCGACATGCCACCCTGGCGCTGACCGTCGCGATAGGCCTTCAGGGCATTTTCCAGATAGGCGACATTCTGGCCCGCGAGGTTTGGATACATCGGCGCGGTGCCGTGACCGTCCTGGCCGTGACAGGCCACACAGGTACCGATCTTGTCGGCGCCGGGCAGGTCGGTGGCGGCGACGTCGGTGGCTGTATTGTCGGCTGCGGCGTCATCGGTAGCGGTGTCATCGGCTGACGCTTCTTCGGCGGGTGCCTCCTGTGCAGCAGTCTCCTCTGTCGGCGCTTCGGTCGCCGCCTCGTCACCGCCGCCAAGCTGCGGTACATCCATTACCGGCTCGACCAGATGGGCCACGGCGGCCTGCATCTCGTCGTCGGAGAGGTTGGGGTTGCCGCCGCGGGCCGGCATGGCATTGAAGCCATTGATGGCGTGGTCGAGCAGAGTGGCGAAGCCCTTCTCTACACGGTCGCCCCACGCTGCCTCGTCACCGCGAACCGGCGCGCCCGCAGCACCCGTCTCGTGACAAGCCATGCAGACACTGTTGTAGATGCTGGCGCCATCGATATCGCCGCCGCTGGAGGCACTGTTACTGGCACCGCCGGCACTGGCACTGGCCGTACCGCAGTCTTCGCCCTGGACACAAAGCTCGCCCACCGGCTTCAGGCGCTCGGCGATGGCCTCTCGTTCAGCGTCGTCCTGCGCCAGGGCAGTGCCGGCGCTGGCGGTCAGGCCCAGGGTGAGCAGACACCCCATGATCAGCTTGCTGGATTTCACTCTCACCACCTCTTCACGGTCCTTTAGGAAGTTGTTCGTGGCAGCGCCCGGCGGGAACGGTATCGGCAACGCAGCCGAGGAGATGCCATCATGCAGTCATTGCCGACAGTATACCGGCAACCCTGGCGCCAGGAAAATGGCAGCGTCCTCCATGCCGGAGCGCGATGGAAGCGTTCGTGACGCCTTGCGCTGGACAGTGGCCTGCCTGGCGGTTAGGATGTCGACCGCTCGCCGCCATGTCGTCGAGCAAGGCGCCCGTAGCTCAGTTGGATAGAGTGTTGGCCTCCGAAGCCAAAGGTCGCAGGTTCGAATCCTGCCGGGCGCGCCACGAATTCAAGGGCTTACAGCGATGCTGTAGGCCCTTTTTGGTGTCTGTGACCATCCTGTGACCACACTGTGGCCACCTTTTACGAAATACAGAATATATTAGTTTTCTATTGTTGACTGTTGGCCCTTGCGGGTCACAGCTTTGGTCACAGAGCGAAGCTGCCTATAGGATGGCTGCGAGCTCTGGTGAGTTGGTGCAGAAGACCGCCACCTTGAGGCCCAAAATTCAGCGGTGAGATATCAACGCGATGGCCAGAGGTGGTTCGCCTTCCACCAGATCCACGGCGCCGACGATCAGTAACAGAAAATCGGCTAGAAATGCCAAGACGACCATTTTTATCCACTCCCCTCCTTCCCGTGCCGAGCCACAGTCATAGTTCCGGTATTACCAATGCATGGAAAGCAGGCACTCCTTGCCAGCACCTGATTGACACGACTTCTTTAGGCGTAAGGCATGATGTAAGCTATAATAATTGTGTCGAAACCTCTTAGGCTCGAGTTCATATTAAACCCTTCACCAAAATGAAGTCAGGAGCGCCAATGTCCCTACTCAATACCTATATTCAGAAAGAACAACAGCTCAAGCAGCTTCAGGAAGAGCTAGACAGACTGAAGAATGATGATCGCCTCAAGATCGAGCTGGACTTCAAGAACCACCTCGAGACCTTGATGCGGGAGTTTGACAAATCTGCTGCTGACGTCATCAAGTTGCTGGACCCCAAGCAGGTGGCTGGTTCGAGCGTTACCGGCAAGGGCTCGGGCCGCGCCAAGCGCAAGTTGAAGATCTACAAGAACCCGAATACTGGTGAGGTCGTTGAGACCCGCGGCGGTAACCAGAAGACGCTGAAGCACTGGAAAGATGAGCACGGTTCCGAGACTGTTGAAGGGTGGCTGGTAAGAACCGAAGAATAAATAATTCATACCTGCCCACCAAAGTATAGGTAGGCAGGTATGCTTTCGATCGAGGCCGCTCTCGGCGGGCTTTCAATAGTTGCTTTCAAACCCTTGCCTTTTCTGCATGGTTACATGCCACCAACAGGAAACTTAGGCTTTCGGTACATGACGCGCTAGCCGGAGTGGCAGGCCATAGTTGGCCAGGTGGAAGCGGAGAACCTTTAGGGTGACCTCATACCTCCACAGTGGAAGGCAGCTGCCCCGGCAACTCCATGATGGCCTCCCGAGGCATCGGCCTGGCGAAGTAGAACCCCTGCAGCAGGTCGCAGTTGCGGCGGATAAGGTCCTGCTGCTGCTCCCGCTCTTCGATGCCTTCGGCAACCACTGTCAGGTCCAGGTGGTGAGCCATTGTGATGATCCCCTGCACGATGGCGGCGTTGCTACGGTTGGTGCCGATATCCTGGATGAAGGCACGGTCGAGTTTCACCTTATGGATCGGCAAGTCACGCAGGTAGCTGAGGCTGGAGAAACCCGTACCGAAGTCGTCCAGCGCGACCCGGATCCCCATCGCCTTAAGCTCGTTGATCAGCGTGATGGCCTGCTCGGCGCCGTCGAGCAACACACTCTCGGTGACCTCCAGCTCCAGCAGCTCGGGTGGCAAGCCAGCATCGTCCAGGGCCTCCTGAACGTCGGCCAGGAACCCTTCACGGCGAAACTGCAACGAAGAGATGTTCACCGCGACCGGCACCACCAGCCCGTCTTCGGCGCGCATGGCCGCAGCATCCTGGCAGGCGCGGCGCAGGATCCAGCGTCCCAGGGGGATGATCTGACCGGTCTGCTCCGCCAGTGGGATGAACACCCCAGGCGAGATCATGCCGCGCTCGGGGTGGTGCCAGCGAATCAGCGCTTCCAACCCACGGATGCGCCCATTCACTGCCTCCACGATGGGTTGGTAGTAGAGTTCGAACTGGTCTTCCTGCAATGCCGTGTGCAGGTCGTGTCGTAGTACCACCGCCTCTTCGGTACCGCGATGCTGGTCGCCTTCATACCAGTGCCAGGTGTTGCGCCCCTGTTGCTTGGCATCGGTCACTGCCAGGTCGGCACGCTGCATCAGCTCGTAGGCATACGCCACGCTCTCACAGTTGCAGGCGATGCCGATGCTGGCACTGATATGCAGGGCACGGTCCTCGATCAAGAACGGGCGAGACAGGGCGCTCAGCACGTACTCGGCCATGTCGACCCCGGCCTGACGACCATCGAGGTTGCGAAACAGCAGGGCGAATTCATCGCCGGTCATACGAGCCAGGCTCGCGTCACCATTCATCACCTGGCGCAGCCGGTCGCTGACCGCCACCAACAACTGGTTGCCGATGTGGTAGCCCAGGCCGTCGTTGACGGCCTTGAAGCCGTCCAGGTCGAGGTGCATCACCACCAACAGCCCCTGATCCTTCTGAGCCTGCGCGAAGGCCGCCTGAAGATGCTCATCGAAGGCAGTGCGGTTGGGCAGGCCGGTGAGCAGGTCATGGGTCGCCTGGTGGGCGAGCTGTGCTTCTTGCTCACGCTGCCGGGTGATGTCCTGCTGGATACCGATGTAGTGGGTGCAGACCCCATCAGCATCAAACACCGGGCTCAGTGAGAGGTGGTTCCAGAAGGGCGTGCCGTCCTTGTGGTAATTACGCAGAGGGACCTCTGTAGACCGTCGCTCGCTGATCGCCCGGCGAATGGCGGCGAGGGCCTCGGGGTCAGTGTCGGGCCCCTGCAGGAAGCGACAGTTATGGCCCAGCACCTCCAGGGGCGTGTAGCCGGTGAGTCGGTAGAAAGCCTCGTTGGCATACACCAGCGGCATGTCGGGCTGGGTGGCATCGGCCATGACCACCCCATTGGGGGTGGCCTGGATACCGCGCTCCAGTAAAAGGCGATCCTCTTCCTCCTGCTTGCGGGCGGTGATGTCACGGCAGACGCCGTAGACTCCCACCACTTCGTCCTCCACCGAGACCGGGAAGTTGAGGATCTCCAGCCGATAGGAGTGGCCATCGCGGTGGGTGCCCATCGTTTCGTATTGGTGCGACCCGCCCTGGCGGGCGATATCGAATCCGGCCTGGGTCAGCTCGCGGTACTCAGGCTCGATGAACTCGTTGAAGTGCCGGCCAATCAGTGCTTCTTCGGGGTGCCCCGTGATACGCGTCAGTGCCGCGTTGCCCCGCTGGAAGCGCCCCTCCAGATCAAACTCGTAGACCCCATCGGGGTGGTTCACGAACAGGGAGCGGTGCCATTCCGCCAGGGCACGGTGGTTGCTGGCATCGCGGTCACGCAGGATCGCCAGGGCCACCAGTGCCGAGGCCTGTCGCATGCGGCGGCGACCCGCCTCGGTCGGGTGATTGGGGTCACGGAAGTAGATCCCGAAGGTGCCCAGCAGCTCGCCTTCGGCGGTCAGCACGGGGTTCGACCAGCAGGCCCTCAGCCCCTCACGTTCGGCGGCATCGCGAAACGGTGCCCAGCGCGGGTCAGTGCGAATATCCTCAGTGACCACCGGTTCACGGCAGAAGGCCGCGCTGCCGAAAGAGCCTGCATTGGGGCCGATGGGTACCGCCTGGAGACACGCTTCATAGTCCTTTGAGAAGCGCTGGTTAGGGATCAGGCTGAGCGTCTGACGCCTGGCATCGAAGCGCATGAAGGCGGGGACAGCATCCGGCAATAGCACCTCGATCCAGCGCGCGATGGCGTCGATGGTTTCCTCTAGAGGGACTTGCTGTGCAATCCGTTCGTGGACTTCCTGCTGCGCCTCCATCAGCGCCAGTTCATTAAGCACTTCAACCGCTCCATGCCGCATGCATCCTGGGGGTAAATGCCAGTGCTCATGACCTACCGCCCTCCAGGGGAGGATAGTGGCCGAACTTGTCCAAATGGACAATACTTCCGCGCTGTGCCGGCTCTGGGACATACCGGGATGACGCTACGCAGCGTTTACTGGATACTGCGCACCCGGTGAGCAGGCCCTTTACGTCCTACTCCTGACCTTTTGAACTCGTTGCCTGCACGGATTGCGGCTGACCTGACCCGAGGTTTTGCCCTTGAGCACCATCCCCCTCTGGACTCGCTTAGTGGTGGCCATTGTCGTCCCGCTGGGACTGGTCACCCTGACGCTGACTCCGATCCTCGCTTCTCACCTCGATGAGCAAGTGGACAGCACGAGTCACTCCGCCGAAGCACTGCTCGGCGCCGAATACGACATGCTGCTACAGGGTATGAACGAGAGCTTCAACCAGGTGTTGGCCACCGCGGAGTTTCCGCTGCTGAGGCAATTCCTGATCCGGCGAACCACCCCTCGCCCCCCGGAGTAGGGGCCCGCGGCACAGCAAGACTGGCAGCAGGTCGAGGCGCTGTTCTCCACCCTGCTGACCCACTTCGGGCGCTATACCCGGCTGGCCGTGATCGACGCACAGGGCCTGGAGTGGCTCGCCGCCACGACAGCGGACCTGCCACGCCCGCCGGTGGTTCATCACGCCGGGTCGCCTACGTTTCAGAACGCCATGACCCTGCAGGCACGCGACCTCGTGGTGTCGGCGCCGCGGTTGGGAGCGTCCGGTTCGGACGATGCGCCTGTGACGGCGGTCATCGATATCGCCACGCCGATCTTCGATGGGCGTGGTCAGCGCCTCGGCGTGCTGCTGTTCACCCTCGACTGGACGCGCATCACCGCATCGCTGCCTCACACCCGTGAGGAGAGCCTGGGCCAGGCCTTGCTGGTGGATGCCCAGGGGAAATGGCTATTGCCCGACGCGGAGGTACAAGAAGAGCGCTTCGGCCAGCCGCTGGATGCGCGTTGGGAATCTGCCTGGACCACCCTGACTACCCGCAATCAGGGCACCGTTACACTGGACGAGCACTTGCTCGCCTTCCGCAGCCATGACATTCGGACCCATCACTACCGCAGCCAGGCGGGCATGATCGTAAGCGAGGCGGAGGCCCAGCCCTGGAAGCTCGGCATCCTGATGCCTCGTCCCAGCCTGTGGGGACTGCTTCAGGAGAGTCCGGCACAGCTGCTGGCCATCGTCCTGGTTTACCTGTTGTCAGTGGCATTCGGAGTGTTCTGGGTGCTCAGCAATCACCGCCTACGCGGGCTCAGGCAACGGGCGCTGCTGTTCTCCCGTGAGGCCCGCCAATACGCCGGCGAGGTGCAGGACCTCTACCAGCATGCGCCCTGTGGCTACCACTCGCTGGACAGCGACGGCCGTGTGATCAGGATGAACCGCACCGAGTTGGAGTGGTTGGGCTATCGCGCCGACGAGGTGATCGACCAACGCCACTACCGCGACTTCGTCACCCCAGAAACCCGAGCGGCCTTCGATGCCGCCTTCCACCAGGTGCTGGGCGAGGGCCAGGAGGGCAGCGCGGAGTGCGAGCTGCTGTGCCGTGATGGCACTCGCCTGCCGGTGGCGATACAGGCCACCGCGCATGTGACCGAGGACGGCTTCCAGTATTCCCGGGCCACGGTGTTCGATCTCAGCGAGCGCAAGGCGCTGGAGACGCGACTGGAGAAGCAGGCGCTCACCGATCCGCTCACCGGCCTGGGCAACCGCCGCTACCTGGAAGGGCAGGCGGCCATGGAGATCGCCCGCGCCGCTCGCAGCGGGACGCCGCTGTCGCTGATCGCCATCGACCTAGACCACTTCAAGCGCATCAACGACACCTATGGCCACGATGTGGGCGATGTGGTGCTGCAGGCCTTCGCCAGGCTGGCCGGCCAGGTGCTGCGTGATGGTGATGTGCTGTGCCGCATGGGCGGTGAGGAGTTTGCCGTGCTGCTGCCCGATACCCACCGCGAGCAGGCCCTACAGGTCGCCCAGGACACCACGGAAGACGGTACTTTGGCCTACACCGCCTCACTGGGCGTGACACTGGTATGTGCCGGGGAGACCACCCTGAAACCGGCCATCAAGCGCGCCGACCATGGGCTCTACGCCGCAAAGGAGAGGGGGCGCAACCGCGTGCAGTGGGAAGAGGCCTGACCCCATACGAAAAACGCCCCTAGTGACGGGGCAGTCACTAGGGGCAAGCAGGATCATACTCAGTTCAGGGAAGCGCCTCTTGGCCGGAGGCGCAGTGCAAATGCCTACGCAAGGGCAAGCTTGCTGAACATTAGCACCTTTGTATCATGCCTTGATCTAAATCGTGACGCCACCCCCCCTTGCACTGATGCGTGCATCTGCGGGCTCTCTCAGCTACCCAACTCGTAGATTGCCTTGCTCTCGGCAGCAGCGACACAGTTGCGCCCGGTATGTTTAGCGGCGTACAAGGCCTGGTCTGCCTCTGCCATCAATTGTGCGAGAGCCTCGAACTCATCGCTAGCCTGGTGTGCAACACCAAGGCTGATTGTCATGTTGACTGACACTGGCCTTGAAACTCCCGCGACTTCAATGCAGAAAGGCGTATCAGCGACACAACGACGAAGGCGCTCGGCCAGTGACATGGCCTGTTCGTTTTGCATGCCGGTCGCAAGAACAGCGAATTCTTCGCCCCCCAGCCTCACTAAGCAATCCTCGGGCCGCA
This sequence comes from Halomonas marinisediminis, assembly GCF_004347715.1. Classification (NCBI taxonomy): domain Bacteria; kingdom Pseudomonadati; phylum Pseudomonadota; class Gammaproteobacteria; order Oceanospirillales; family Halomonadaceae; genus Halomonas; species Halomonas marinisediminis. Next base: position 69,287 of record NZ_SLTR01000020.1, read on the forward strand.
GTTCATGCTGAAGACGGTCTACTAACTGAGACAGCAAAGCATCTCCAACCAAGTGACCGTGGGTGTCATTGATCTGTTTGAAGTGATCAATATCGAACAAGATCAGATGTCGAGGAAATGTGGCGGGGTGCTCGCTCATTTGCCGGTCTAGGCCGCGTCGGTTGAGTGCACCGGTCAGCGCATCCCGCTCTGAAGCAGCCTGTGCTTGCTCTTCTTCTTGCTTACGTTTGCCGATATCGACCAGCACCCCGGCCAGTGCCACTGGCTCTCCCTGATCGTTGTGCTGTACCTCGGCGATGACCTCATACCAGGACCACGCATCGTCGACAAGACGAACGCGCACATCGAGACGAAACTGGACTGGAGTAGGAGCGTTACGCGACTCCCGGAGCCATGACCAGATCACTGCGCGGTCCGTTGGGTGTAAGCGATTCGCCAAACGCCGCAGCGGCATTCGGGGAGAGGTCTCGGGATAGCCCAATGCCACCTTTAGGCCCTGGGAGCACCATACGCGCCCATTGCGAAGGCTGACCTCCCAGACGCCGCAATCGGCGACCTTATGGAAAAGTTCGACCTGGCGCGATCGGTGGTTCAATTGATAGCGGTAAAGAGCCGCGGCAACCATCTGGGCTGCCGTCTCCAGCAGGTCGAGGCCTGGGCCCTCCCAGTTGACGGAACGGTCACAGTCATCAATCCCCAGTGTCCCCCACCAGCGGCCGTCCACGAAGATGGGAACACTGGCCATCGAGAGAGTCGCCTGGCTCTCTAGGTGTCGCTTGATGGGGCCCTCTGGGAGCATGGGGGTGCAGAAGCTATGGCGACATCCCCTCTGACGCTCTTCAACCAGTTGCTGATACTCGACCTCATCGAGTGACGAAGCAAAGAACCGAGAACGATAGTGGTTCAGCAACTGGTAGCGTTCCGACGAGGCCCACTCGAAAACATAATCTTGAATCACCCTATCGGGCTGTATCTCCACCAGTTGCAGAATCCAGACCCTGCTGGCTCCAGAGACGGGCCCCAGTTCGGTCAGCAGTCGATCGACGCCATCCGCCCAGTGCTCCATGGCCATCAGCGCCGTGCTGCCGCGCGCCAATGCCGCCAAGCAGTCGTCAGCAACAAGAGGCACCTTTGCTACCTCTGTAGGTAGCGAAGATCGGGGAGGGGGGCCAAGCATTGTCGGAACTCTGTTATGGGGCCTTGCTCCCAAGCATGGTTGAGCAATCGGTCAACTACAAGGTGCTGCTGGTCATAAAGCCACCTCCTTTGCTGCCAGGCGTCACCTGGGCAGTCCCTACCCGCCGCATGCATCGGTGTGGTCAACCTATTCCGGGGTGAGCTTCCATGGATTTAGACTTTCGTAGGGGTGAATAAAAACACAGTTCATGTGGTAACAGTAAAACCTATTCTCCGCCATTTGCGAGTCCTTTCCGCAATATCGGGCCGCCCAATTAATTGGGTGGCCCGATATCAGTGGGTGGTTTTGGCTTTATATTCGATATTTTAATTTATTGAGTCCATATGGTCTTCTATATGGTTAGATATTTGGCGCTCTTTGGGTTTCGAATTGAATTCTTGAGCCACGTAGGCTTTCCAGATTTTACCATCTCAGGGTGTGACGAGATATAGACACCCAAAGAAACTATATAATTTGATACTTCACGGAGGATCTCATGTTCCTCTGCTGCGAGTGGATCCGCTCCATGCTCAGTGGGCAGCATGATGTCGTTGTTTATGAATTCATATATTTCCGATGTCGTGAATGCTGACCTCAGCATGCAGGGGTGATTAATGGGGTCTTCATCCATCGGGCTGTTGATTGCTATAGTAAGCCTGTGACCTTCTTCCTCTACTGGCTCGTACCATTCATCAATATTGTAGTGGCGGAGCATTTTGTTCATTTGCCGGGAAATTTCTGATGATTTCATCCAGCCTACCAATATTCCATCAATCTTATGGCTGCCAAAAGTTTGGCCATTAGGAACGGAAACCGTAGTAACCTTGGCCGGCCACTGCCATGACGGAGGATTTGCTGACGTAAACTGATCTTTGCTTACCTTATCGGAGATGGCAGCAGACGGGATGATCACATGGCCGGCCTTTGCATGAAATTGCTCAAGCATGAAGATATCGGCATTGATAGAGGAAAGAATAGCCGGATCCTCAAGGACGTGCCTCATGACCTCGTAGTCCAACGGCGCATTTTTGGGCAGGCCCAGCTGTTTCTTTACAGCGTTGAGGTACCTCTTTGTGAAAGGGGAATAGTGGTGGTAGTTGGACGTGCTCATCGGTTTCTCCTGGTTGCGATGTGGCATACCCACGGTACAACAAACACCATGGCGAATAGGGAAGCTGGCTGGAATCTCCAATTCCCCAAAAACTAGCCAAATATGGTATAAGCCGTTTTTTCCGTGAGTCTGCCGTCAGGAGTGCCTTCACAAAAAAAGTCTGAAATATGTTCTGGTCAAGTCAGAGCGGACACATTTTCAAGCGACAGCTGCCAATTCAATCTCCCTCGGC
>NZ_SLTR01000165.1:0-322 GCF_004347715.1 Halomonas marinisediminis
CTGCATAAAAATGGCAGGACTTCTGTAGAATTTTTCGGTTTGTAGTAGATTGTTTTTTGGGTTTTTGGAAAAATTCATAATGGTATGTTTAAAGTGTTAAAATAATGTTAACATCAATAAACATACCAAAATTATTATGAATTTTTTGTTCTTCTATTTTTCAATCTAACAGTATTTAATTACTCGTTTATATTGAGCTTTAAATTCTAACTTCTAAAGTAATAGGCAATGTATACTTAACACCAACTGGTACACCACGTTGTTTTGCGGGTATCATTTTAGGTAGTGATTTTACAACTCTAATTGCTTCTTTTTCTAACCG
>NZ_SLTR01000166.1:0-322 GCF_004347715.1 Halomonas marinisediminis
TTCAAAAGCTCTGTAAATGTTTCCTCTTTTACATCGGTTTTAGGATCTAAAGGAAGTAATAACTCCTTAATAGGTTTGAACTTGTAGTTTTCTGGAATAATTAATGTTTTACAGTCAATATGTTTAATAACATTTTTTGTATTACTTCCTAATAGCTTTTCTCTTGCGCCAGAAATACCATTAGTTCCCATTACCACATAATCTATCTCTTGCGCTTTTATAACTTGCTTAATAGCATCTATAAACACATCAAAATCTATATGTGCTTCAAAAATATGATTTTTGTTGTTTTCTTTCTCTTGAATACTAGTAATTAAAGCCT
>NZ_SLTR01000167.1:0-322 GCF_004347715.1 Halomonas marinisediminis
AAAAATTGTAGTTAATATTTTCTATTTGATTGTACAAAAAAATTAGGTTATTATAAATGTTATGTTTTATATTAACATCTTAGAAATAAGCTAATGAAAACCAAATTGTATATATTTAAAGTTGTTGCTAAACATTTAAGTTTTACCAAAGCAGCAGAACAATTGTATCTATCTCAGCCTGCGGTATCTAAAGCAATTAAAAATTTAGAACAAGAATATAAAACAACATTCTTTATTAGAAAAAGAAACTCTCTTGAAATGCCAGCCGAAGGCACGTCGTTTCTTGTTTATACAAATAAAGTATTGGCTATTTATGCGGAAT
>NZ_SLTR01000168.1:0-321 GCF_004347715.1 Halomonas marinisediminis
CAATTCTTCAAATTTATCTAAAAGAACAAAATAAAAACCACACATCAGCTTACCAAATAATAGCTCAAACACGCATGGTTTATAATCCTGAATTAAAAAGTGTCTATATGTTTGTTCCTGGTGTAATGACCATGATTTTAATGCTAGTTTCTGCCATGATGACTTCCATCTCTATTACACGAGAAAAAGAATTAGGCACCATGGAAATTCTATTAGTATCACCTATAAAACCATTTCAAGTAGTTATTGGAAAAGTGTTTCCTTATATTTTTCTATCCATAATTAATGCTATAACCATCATTTTATTAAGCCTTTTTATTT
>NZ_SLTR01000169.1:0-321 GCF_004347715.1 Halomonas marinisediminis
CAAGGCGGCAATTATAATCAAGGTTGGCAAGACAACTCCAACCAGGGGTAGAGGGATAACTCCAACCAAGGATGGAGGGAAAATTATAACAGAGGAGGCAAAGACAACCAGGGAAATCAGATGTAGAACAACAATCACAATCAGTAGAACCGGTATCAGTAGAACCCTCCCTACCAACAGCAGAACCAAAACCAGCCTTACCGAGCACCTTACCATAGGCAGTCCCAAACACCTCAGAACAACCAACAGCAGACCCCTCAAATCACTTATCCCCTTCCTCTTCTAATGATAAGATGCTTCGCTCTCTTGCGCAAGGACAAC
>NZ_SLTR01000170.1:0-321 GCF_004347715.1 Halomonas marinisediminis
CAACATCAGAAAATATAGAAAAATTTAATGAAGCCTCCAGAATCATAGAAGATCTTGAAAATAAATTCAAATATCTATCAGAGTTACCGGGCAGAACACCTAGTGACTTTACCCTGTGGGTGCAAAACAATCCTGATGTAATAAAACTAACTAGGGCTAACTTTTTAAAAGGATTGACTACAAAAAATTTATCGTTTGAAGATACCGTTCAGCAGTCAACTCAGTTTTTGATAGATAAGGAAAGGATTAATGAGTCATATGAGGCTTTTAAAGAAAAGTTTTCACAAATTTCATGGAGGATAGATGAAAATCATCCTAATT
>NZ_SLTR01000171.1:0-321 GCF_004347715.1 Halomonas marinisediminis
ACCCTCACTCACACCCAGCACATAGGGCACGCCCGCCACCGGATAGAGGTAGGAGGCATAATCCGTCACCTCATGCAGCGAGATCGTGTGTGCAAAAAGCGCCGGGTACACCGCGCAGTCCACCACGCCGGTCTGCAGTGCCACGTAAAGCTCGGTTTGCCCGACGATCTGGGCCGCCACGCCAAGCTTGGTGAAGGTCTCCACCTGGTCGCCGCTCCAGACGCGTAGCTTCTTGGTGCGCAGATCGTCGAGGGTGCGCACCGGCTCGCCCTTGCCCCAGATCGACGCCTGCCAGCGCGGCACCGCCACGTATCCCGCAGG
>NZ_SLTR01000172.1:0-320 GCF_004347715.1 Halomonas marinisediminis
ATGCAAGCGGAACGGATGGTTAACCGGCAGAAGCGGACAGTTCGAGAAAGGAGCTTCTCCATGGAATACAGGCAAGAGCATTCCCGCCGCCGGCAGAAGCGAAGAAACCCAGTTCAAAAAAGGCAATAGACCGCATAACCACGTGGCAATAGGAACGGAAATCGTCACCAAAGACGGTTACTTGAAGCGGAAAATAAAAGACGACGCCCAAACTGGTATGTCCAGAAAGAACTGGAAGTTTGTCCATATCATCAAGTGGGAAGAATACCACGGCAAGAAAGTACCGCCAGGACATATGGTTCGTTTCAACGATGGCGACT
>NZ_SLTR01000173.1:0-320 GCF_004347715.1 Halomonas marinisediminis
AACATCCATATAATAGGAATAAACTCCCGAGGGTGTTTATACAATTGTTGTGCCTCATTAAAAACGAATAATTTATGAATGAAATATGTTGTTTAATAAAAAATGAAACAACTGTAGATGATAAGAATTTTTACATCATTCAGGAAAGTGATTCTAAAAAAGAACATTTAATTCCCGTAAATCAAATACATACCTTTAAAAATATAAAACCATTTAGAAAGTATAATTTCTTAAAAGAGAATAATCCAAATCTTAATAAAACCTATCTTTCAATTATTCATCCTGATTTTAAAATCGGACAAGAAAGAGATTTAAAAATA
>NZ_SLTR01000174.1:0-320 GCF_004347715.1 Halomonas marinisediminis
CGTTTGAAGTAGAACGCGGCGCGCAGGTCCGCATCGCTGAGGGCAAGCTCTTGCAGATTGGGCACGATGGCCCCGGTCGCGGCGAGCCCCGTGATGAGGTCGCCGAAGGAGGCTTGTGCCGCGTCGAGGTCATGGTGCGCCTCGCCCATCGCCGCGTCAAGGTGCGCCTGGCCTGCGATGATCGGGCGAGGGGGCGGGACCACGATGGCAAGTGCGACGTCGCGCTTGTCGAACTCCCGCACGATCTCGGCGACCAGCGCCTGGGCGGCGGGTTTCATCGCGTAGCGCTCCTTCAGCTGGTCCTGGGTGAAGACCCAGCC
>NZ_SLTR01000021.1:0-66926 GCF_004347715.1 Halomonas marinisediminis
TCCGGCTTGACACGGATCTTGACGTTGTAGTCGATGACGCGTTTGACCGCGACGAGTACTTTCATGATTTCCTCGCTTGGTTCTCGGTGTTGAACCGTCTTGAATCCAATGGTGCGACACTGCCGTCAGCACCTTCCTGTCACTGGCCGCCTGGAACGGCGTGGCATGCTCTTATCGATTTCATGCGAGCGTTTGATAGGTGCCGCATCGAAAAAACTCTTTCAATGTGCCACACCCATGCACAGGGCAACAATCCCATAATCACCCCTTGGGCGAGACACCTGATCACCATGGCGCCAACGTCGCATGATCGCAGGGGGTGACCTTGTTGTTCTATTATGCCTATCATGAGGGCAGGCTAGAAGCAAACGACCGTTTTAAATCTTATCGACGTTAGTGTAATGGCGCTCGACGTCGACACGGGCAGTGAGGAGAGAGCAGATGGAAGAACAAGTCGAACGCGACTCCATGGAGTTCGATGTTGTTATCGTGGGCGCCGGCCCCTCGGGGCTCGCCGCCGCGTGCCGGCTGATGCAGCAGGCCAACGAGGCGGAGCAGGAGTTGACGGTGTGCGTGGTGGAGAAGGGCTCCGAGGTCGGCGCCCACATCCTCTCCGGCGCCATCTTCGAGCCCCGCGCCCTGGCCGAGCTGTTCCCCGACTGGGAGGAGCGCGGCGCACCGCTGACCACCCCGGCCAGCCGCGATGAGGTCTACCTGCTCAAGGACGCGGAGAAGAGCCAGAAGCTACCCAATGCCCTGGTGCCCAAGTCCATGCATAACACCGGTGGCCGGCACTCCGGTGGTGATCTAACGAGTGGCGACTCCCGCCGCTATGTGATCAGCGCCGGCAATCTGTGCCGCTGGCTGGCCGAGCAGGCCGAGACGCTGGGCGTGGAGATCTTCCCGGGGTTTGCCGCTCAGGAAACCATCATCGAAGAGGGCGTGGTCAAGGGCATCCTGATCGGCGACATGGGAGTGGCCGCCGATGGCACGCCCAAGGATGGCCATATGCCGGGCATGGAGCTGCGCGCCAAGTACACGCTGTTTGCCGAGGGCGCCCGCGGTCACCTGGGCAAGCGCCTGATCCAGGAGTATGACCTCGACGCCGGCAAGGACCCCCAGCACTACGGCATCGGACTCAAGGAGCTGTGGGACGTGCCCGCCGAGCAGCACGAACCGGGCCTGGTGCTGCACGGCTCCGGCTGGCCTCTGGACAAGCACACCCACGGTGGCTGGTTCCTCTATCACGGTGACAACCAGCAGGTGGTCGTGGGGCTGATCATGGATCTCTCCTACCAGAACCCCTGGCTCTCCCCCTTCGATGAATTCCAGCGCATGAAGCACCACCCCGTGCTGGCCAGGCATCTCGAGGGCGGCAAGCGTGTCGCCTACGGGGCCCGCGCCATCACCAAGGGTGGACTGAACTGCCTGCCGAAGATGACCTTCCCCGGCGGCCTGCTGATCGGCTGCGATGCCGGCACCCTGAACTTCGCCAAGATCAAGGGACTGCACACCGCCATGAAGTCAGGCCTGGTGGCCGCCGAGGCGGTGTTCGAGGCGGTCGCCAAGGGCGACGAGGGTGGCCAGGAGCTCGGCGCCTTTACCGAGAAGTGGCAAGCGAGCTGGGCATATGCCGAGCTCGAGGAGAGCGCCAGCTTTGGCCCGGCGATCCACAAGTACGGCACCGTCGGCGGCGGCGCCTACAACTTCGTGAACCAGCTGCTGGGTGGCAAGCTGCCCAATGTGCACGACACCACCCCGGATCATGCCGCACTCAAGCCGGCCGGCGAGTTCGAGAAGATCGAGTACCCCAAGCCCGACGGCAAGCTCTCCTTCGACAAGCCCTCTTCGGTCTTTCTCTCCAACACCAATCATGAGGAGGATCAGCCCTGCCACCTGAAGCTGAGCGACCCGGAGCTGCCAATCCGCGAAAATTTGCCGGAGTATGCCGAGCCGGCACAGCGCTACTGCCCGGCCGGGGTCTACGAAGTGGTCGAGGGCGAGGACGGCAAGCCGAAGTTCCAGATCAACTTTCAGAACTGCGTGCACTGCAAGACCTGTGACATCAAGGATCCGGCCCAGAACATCACCTGGGTGGCGCCCGAAGGGGGTGGCGGACCGAACTATCCCAATATGTAAGCCGTAAGCCGTAAGCTGGAAGGCAGCATGAACCCAACAACATTGCGTCAAGGGGGTTCTTCCAGCTTCTCGCTTCCCGGAGCGAAGCGACGCTCTTCCAGCTTGTCACGCAGCCCGGCTCAGTCGCCGGTGGCAACGGGGCGGGCCGGGTCTTGCACCCACTCGCTCCAGGAGCCTGGGTAGAGCCTGGGCAGCGGCTTGCCGGCTACCGCATAGGCGAGGATGTTATGGCAGGCGGTGACCCCGGAACCACAGTAGGCCACCACCTCGTCGCCCTGGGGTAGCTCCTTGGCCAGGCGTGCGGGGCTCTTGAAGCGCCCGCCCTCCTCCAGGTTGTCGACACTGGGGCGACATACCGCTTCCGGGATATGCCCCGCCACCGGATCGATGGGCTCGACGTCACCGCGGAAGCGTTCGCGGTTGCGAGCGTCTACCCCCAGCACACTGCTCGACTGCAGCGCCTCCGCCGTCGTCCAGGTGTCGTCACGATAGTCCGGGCACCAGCCGGAAGGGCTCGATGTCACGTCATCCCCCTCTTGCAGCTCGCCACCCTGGGCCAACCAGGCCTGGATGCCGCCGTCCAATACCCGCACCTCGGGATGGCCGGCCCAGCAGGCGAGCATCCACCAGGCGCGAGCGGCGGCCAGCTGGCCGCCCATATCGTCATAGACCACCACCGGCATGTCCGGCCTCACGCCAAGGCGCTGAAGCGCTTCGGTGAATCGCTGCCGGTTCGGCAACGGATGGCGCCCCCCTGCCCCCGGGGGACCCGCCAGGTCACGATCCAGGTCGAGGTGCCGACTGTTCGGCAGATGCGCCTTCCACCACAGGCCATGACCGGCATCGGGATCACCGAGGCGTGCTCGACAATCCAGCAGACACGGTGGCCGGGGGCCCTCCAGGGCATCTTGCAACTCCCCGGCGGTGATCAGGGGCTGATTCATGCATGACCTCCTTGCAGCAATTCGATGGGCGCTCGTCGAGCGATCAGGCGTCGTCGCCCAGCATGCAGGAAACGCACCTCGATCACGGGGTTGTCGGGGTCCCCCTCCACCAGATCGATCTCGCCCTCGCCGAAAACGGCATGACGCAGGCGTTGACCGACGCCGAAGGCCTGCGAGGGAGCCATCTGATCGGTCGCCTCAGGCGAAACAGGCGCCAGCGGCAACTCACGCCCCAGGGCGTCCAGATAGCGCTTCACCAGCTCCGGGCGCGATACCGCCAGTGGCACTTGCCCTGCGTCGGCGGCAGCGTTCGCGTCATCCGACTCGAGGCGCTGGGCCAGGCGATCGCACTCCTCCCAGGCACTCTCGGCAAGAAACCGGCTGGGACGATGATCGCCACCGTCATGGAGCAGCAGCAGCCGCTCTCGGGCACGCGTGATGGCCACATAGAAGAGCCTGCGCTCCTCCTCGAGACGCTGGGGGGATAGCGGGTTGTCGCGGGTGTAGTGGGGAAAGTCCTGCTCGTTGACGCCGGCAAGCACCACCAGGGGCCACTCCAGCCCCTTGGCGCCGTGTACGGTGTTGATCAGCACCCCGTCATCACGGCTCTCCACCGGTCGACTGAGCAGCTCGACAAAGGCCTCGGTGTCATTGCCAAGCTCAATGGCCTGCTCCTTGAGCACATCGAGCAGGCGAACATCCTCCTCGCCCTTGTCGCGCCGCGCCGCGGCACGCTTGAGGACCCTCTCGGCATCGACCTCGGTCACCACATGGTCGAGCAGCTCAGCCGGCGAACGGGCCGCCAGTCGCGGCAACTCACAGAGCAGTGCCCAACGCTTCTTGAGAGTACGTTTCTGATGAGGCTTGAGGGCTGCCAACAGCGGGTCGTGAGGCGCGGGCCAGCGGGGGTCCTCCGCCAACCGACGCGCCAGTGCCTCGAGTCGTTCGCGGGCCACGAAGGGTGTCGGCTGGGCGAACAGCAGGGCCAGGTGGCCAGGGTCACGCAGCAGCTCGGGAGTACATGCCAGCCTCAGGTAGCCGGCCAGTGCCTGCACCAGAGGCAGGCGAAAGACGAAACGATCCTCCCGCGCCAGACGAAACGCCACCCCCTCGCGCAGCAGCGCGAGCTGCAGCGGCACCGACAGGGCCCAGCTACGCACCAGCACACAGGCTTCGTCGAGTTCCCTTCCCTGTCGCTGCCACGCGGCCAGGCCGTCCAGCAGGCCACGACACCCATGGCCCGCCCCGATCCGGGTCTGCGGGTTGCCAGGAGCCGCCAGGCACTGCTGGTCGGGGCGCCGCCGGTTGGCGTCGATGGCGTGATTGGCCGCCAGCGCCAGGGCATGGCCATGGCGAAAGGTGGTGGAAAGCGGGTAGTCCACCGCCACGCCGAAGGTGTCGGTGAAGCGCTGGAGCATGGTCTCGGGATGTGCCCCGCGCCACTCGTAGATGCACTGATTGGCATCCCCCACCGCCATCACCTCGGCATGCTCGCCGGCGAGCAGCGCCAACAGGCGCTGCTGGGCAACATTGATGTCCTGATACTCGTCGATGATGACGTGGTCGAGAAATCCCTGGATGCGGGCGCGCAAGCCAGCATCGGCTTCCAGGGCTTTTAGGGGGCGATACAACAGATCGGCATAACCCATCAGGCCATGCTGCTCCAACAGTGCCTCGACCTGCTCGAAGGCGGCCGGGAAGTAGCGGGTCTCATCACCGTAATCCAGCCGCTCATGCAACTCGGCGGCACTCACCATCTCGGCCTTCACCAGGCCACAGAAGTGCGCCAGCGCCTCGAGACGCTCGGCATCCAGCGCCGACTCACGCGCCTCTGTGTCCTGATCGCCGAGGGCGAGCTGGGTGGCTTGACGCAACAGGCGCTCGAGCTGCCAGTCGGCGGTCAGCAGCTGACGGGGCACCAGTGCCCCCCAGCGTGTCAGGCTGCCAGTCAACCGATGCCCAAGGGAGTGAAAGGTGCGCACATCGGGCAGCCGCTGGCCTGCTGGGGCCATGGCCGCCAGGCGGGCCTGGAAGTCCGCTCGTGCCGAACGGTTGAACATCAGCACCAGAATACGCTGAGGGGGAACCCCCCGCTCGAGAAGCCGGAGCACCCTCGCCACCATGGTCGTGGTCTTGCCGGAGCCAGCGACCGCGGCCACACGCGCGTGCCCGGCGCCATGTTCGACCACGGCACGCTGTTCCGCGGTCAGCCGCACGCCGCTTCGCCGTCGACCAGGCCCAGCGGATGCCAGGCGCCCCCACTGCGCAGCCCCAGTGCCTCGCGTCCATCGTCCAGTGTGAAGGGGCTCGCCTCTTCGACCAGGCGGTAGAAGACATTGCGCCCCAGCCGGGCGGCCAAGCCGAAGCGTACTGTGACCTCGGGCACACACTCGCCGGCGGGGGTCTCGCTGAGGGTAAAGACGTGCTGAGCATCCAGCGTCAGCCGGTCCCCCATATTGGTGGTCAGCCACCAGAGACCGTCGTCGCCAAATTCGGCATCGACGATCAGGAAGGGACAGTCCTCGACCCGAATCAGCTGCTTCTCGACCGGCGTGACCAGTGCATGACGACCATCGGCTTCACGTCGCAGGATGGTGGAGAGCAGCCGAACCAGCCGCGGCCGTGACATGACGGTACCCTCATGAATCCAGCGACCATCGGCCGCGATCACCAGGTCCATCTCTCCCACGCGCTCGGGATGCCAGCCATCCACCGGGGGGATATCCCCAGCGGCGTCTAGCCTTGCCACCAGCGGTTCCAGATCCATCATGGTGCTCCTACTTGACCAGGCCGGCGCCCTGCAGGATGCCGCGCATCTCCTCGGAGACTTCCGGGCTTGCGGCACGAAACAGCTGGTAGAAGTTGGCGGTGGTCTGCATGGCGACCTCCTCGACGCTGATTCCGCGCTCGGCGGCGATGCATTCGGCCACTTCGACCACCCAGGCCGGCTCATTGGGCTTGCCACGATGAGGCACCGGGGCCAGGTAGGGACTATCCGTCTCGATCAACAACCGATCAAGCGGCACCTGCCTGGCGATCTCACGCAGCGATTTGGCGCTGTGGAAGGTCACGATCCCGGAGAGCGAGATATAGAAGCCGTGGCGCACCGCCTCCCGAGCCATCTCGAGATCCTCGGTGAAGCAGTGCAGCACGCCTCCGACCTCCGGGTTGGTATGCTCACGGATCAGCGCCAGCGTCTCGTCCCTCGCCTCGCGGGTATGGATGATCACCGGCAACGCAAGCTCGCTGGCAGCGATCAGCTGGCGGCGGAAGCGCTCGCGCTGAACCTCTCGCGACGGCACCTTGTCGGGGGCCTTCTCCAGATAATGATAGTCCAGGCCACACTCGCCGATGGCCACCGCACCATAGCGGTCGGCGGTCTCCTTGATGGCCTCGATGGTCGGCTCGTCGGCCACCCGGTGCAGCGGATGAACCCCGGCGGAGATCACCACGTCGTCGTGCTCGCGGGCGATGGCGGCCACGCCGGGTACCTCATCGAGGGTAACGCCGATGGCCAGGAACTGTTTCACCCCGCGAGCTCGGGCGGCGTCCAGCGTCGCAGCGAGATCTCCACCATGGGTGGCGGAGTCGAGGCGGTCGAGATGGCAGTGAGAATCAACGAACATGCAGTGAAGTACCGATAGAGTGAATGGTGCCGATAGCCAGTGGATGGTACCAATCGCGTCAGAGCGTATAGGTCGGCGTGCCCTTGTCGAGATGACCGGCAAGCAGGCTCTCGATACGATCGCGCACGACCTGGTCGGCGGCGCTGAAGTGGATACCGACCCCGGGAATGCGCCGGCCGCTGACACCTTCCGGCGAGACCCAGACGACCTGACCGGTGACCGGCACCCGTTCGGTTTCGCCGGGCAACGTCAGCAGCAGATAGATCTGCTGGCCCAGCTCGTAGCGCTCACGCGTGGGAACGAAGATGCCGCCCCGCTCGAGCACCGGCATATAGGCCGACAACAGGGTCTGGGTATCCTGGATATTCAGCGACAACGCCTTCTGAGCGACCATGATTCTCTCCTCGATGTGCTTGCGGGGGACACGTCACGAACGCAACAGTGCCGACCAGCGCACCAGCCAGGCCTCCAGCACCAGCTGTGGATTGGGGTTGCCGCCCGCCGCCAGCAGCCGTCGCTCCTCACGGGCGTAATCCAGCAGGCGAAACCAGTCGCGCACCCGGGCATTCTTGACCGCCTGGCGATAGAGGGGCAGCAGGTCCGGGTTACACAGTCCGGAGGCATCACCGGAAAGCCCAAGGCGAATCAGGTCCTCGAGCCAGGCGATACCGTACCACAGGATGGCATCGATGGATTGGCGGTCAAGCCGAGCCGCCTCGGCCACCGGCTCGCCTCCTCTTACCAGGGCCTCGAAGGTATCGACCAGCTGCTGACGCAGCGCCCGTGCCTCGGGGGTCGACAGGCTCACTGCCTGCAGTGGTAGCCCCCCGGCCACTCTCAGCCAGAATGTCGCCTCTTCGTTATCGCCGAGACGCTCGGCAAGCCAGGGCAGGCAGTCGGCCGGCTCGGGAATCGCCAGGCTCCAGTGCTGACAACGCGACCGAATGGTCGGCAGCAGCCGGGAGGGGATATCCGAGAGCAGCAGGAACAGGGTCCGCGCCCCGGGCTCCTCGAGGCTCTTGAGCAGGGCATTGGCGGCGGCGACGTTGAGCGCCTCGGCCGGCGCGACAAGAATGACCCGATAGCCTCCCTGCTGGGCGGTCTGGGCGACGAAATGGTTGACCTCGCGGATCGCATCGATGCGGATCTGGCGCTTGCCCTCCTCGAGCTCGACACTCATCAGGTCGGGATGGTAGCCCGAGGCCAGCATATGGCAACCATGACAGTGGCCACAGGCCACCCTCCCGGGCGTGGCACACAGCGTGCGGGCGGCCAGGGCGTCGACCAGCGAGCGCTTGCCGACCCCGCGGGGGCCCGAGATCAACAGCGCGTGGGGCAGTCGCCCACTGTCGGCCAGGCGAACGAGCTCCGCGAAGCGCTCGCCCAACCAGGGCAGTGGCTCCAGGGCCGTGACAGGCGACGGGTTCAGCTCCGCCATGCCGTCACCCTCGCCTCGAGCACCGCCTCGATCTGCTCGCCCACCGCCTCGCGCGTGAGGGAGGCATCGATGATCGTGATCCGCTCCGGAGCCTGAGCGGCACGGGCCAGATAGGCCTGACGAACCGACTCGAAGAACTCGGCACGCTCCTGCTCGAAGCGATCTCGCCGCTCGCCACGCTGCTCCAGGCGCTGCTGAGCCGCCCCCATGGGCATGTCGAGCAGCAGGGTCAGGTCAGGAGCGAGCCCCTGCTGAACGAAGGCCTCGAGCTCGATGATGCGTGCGCTGTCGAGGCCACGCCCTCCCCCCTGGTAGGCGAAGGTGGCGTCGGTGAAGCGGTCGCATACCACCCAGGCACCCCGTTCCAGGGCCGGGCGTATCACACGCGCCAGGTGCTGGGCACGCGCGGCAAATACCAGCAGCAGCTCGGCGTCATCATCCAGCGGTTCGGGCTCATCCGGGTCGAGCAGCAGGCGCCGAATGGCCTCGGCCCGCGGTGTGCCTCCTGGCTCACGAGTCTGGACCACCTCCAGGCCCCGCGCCTCCAGCCATGCCACCACCCGTGCGAGGTTGGTGCTCTTGCCGACCCCCTCGCTGCCTTCCAGGGTGATAAAGCGTCCCCTCGCCGGAGTGTTCCCGGCGTTCCTCGCTGGCCGTTCGGGGTGCTTGTTACCCATGCCTGCTCCAATCATCGGTTGCGGATATAGCGATTGACCGCATTGTTGTGCTCGCGCAGCGTGCGCGAGAAGTGATGCGTGCCGTCGCCCTTGGCCACGAAGTAGAGCGTCTCCCCGGGCAGCGGGTCGACCGCGGCCTCCAGGGCCGCCCTGCCCGGCAGGGCAATCGGGGTGGGGGGCATGCCGTCGATCACGTAGGTATTGTAGGGCGTGGACTCACGCAAATCGGCACGGGTGATATTGCCCGCGTAGCGCTCTCCCATGCCGTAGATCACCGTGGGGTCGGTCTGCAGGCGCATGCCACGCTCCAGGCGACGCTTGAACACGCCCGCGATCTCGCGCCGCTCCTCAGGGGCCCCCGTCTCACGCTCGATCAGCGAGGCCATGATCAGCGCCTCGTAGGGTGTCTCGATGGTCAGGTCATCGGCACGCTCTGCCCAGACCTCATCGAGGGTGGCCTGCATGCGCGAGTGGGCCTGCTCGAGCAGCTCCAGGTCGCTCATGCCCTTGTGATAGAGGTAGGTATCAGGAAAGAACCACCCCTCCGGGTGCTCCCCCTCGCGGTCGAGCAGCGCCATGACCTCATCGTCGGTGAGCCCCTCGGTGCGATGTTCAAGCTTGGGTGCCGCCTCCAGGGCGTCACGCATCTGGCGGAAGGTCCAGCCTTCGGGGATGGTCAACGGGTAGGTCACCAGCTGCTCGCTACCCAGACGCTCGAGGAGCTCACGACCGCTCATGCCGGGCTCCAGCCTGAACTCTCCGGGTCGCAACCGCGGCAGGCTCTGGGGTTCGAGGCGGGCCAGTACCCGAAAGGCCCAGGCATCCTCGATCACGCCCTGGGCTACCAGCTCGCTTACCACCTGATGGTAGCCCGCACCACGCGGCACCTCATAGAGCGTCGACTCGCTGATCGCGATGGGGGCCGCCAGACGCGACTGCCAATAGCGATAGCCACCGAACAGGGCCGCCATGGCCATCACGACCAGCAGCAGCAGGATGATCAGCACTCGCCGCATTGGGATCCTCTTGATTCAGTAGGTTGAAGGGTAGTCGTAACCCAACAGGCCGTGGGCCTCGGCCTGGAAGCTACGATGCTGCCTTCCAAGCGTCCAGCGTCGAAGGGCCCTGCCCATCACATCATCCAGGCGGACCACCGGCCAGACTCCCTGTACGGAGTTGCCCAGCCAGACCGCATCGGCCTGGGCCAGCGCCTCTTCTCCCGCCTCGACCTCTTGAATCTCGCCGCGGGATATCAGCGCCTCCCGCAGCGTCCCCGCCACCCCGCAACGGGCGAGTGACGGCGTCTCGAGGCGGCCGGCGCGGAGCCAGTAGAGATTCATGGCGGTAGCCTCGATCAGACGCCCGGAGTCATCGCTGAGCACGCCTTCGGCAATGGCGTCGTCATCCCACTCGGCGCGCGCCAGCACATTTTCCAGACGATTGAGGTGCTTGATCCCCGCCAGCACAGGCTGGCAGGCGAGGCGGAGCCGACAGTGGCGAATCCTGACGCCCTTGCGCCAGCGCGACTCGGCAGGGGTAAAGGAGGCAAGCTGCCAGCGCAGGCGCGGCTCGGGGGTCGCCGGCGGGCAATAGCCTCGCCCGCCACTGCCACGGGTCAGGGTCAGCTTGAGCACCTCGAGCCC
Source organism: Halomonas marinisediminis (assembly GCF_004347715.1). Lineage (NCBI taxonomy): Bacteria > Pseudomonadati > Pseudomonadota > Gammaproteobacteria > Oceanospirillales > Halomonadaceae > Halomonas > Halomonas marinisediminis. The sequence continues at coordinate 10,468 of NZ_SLTR01000021.1, forward strand.
ACTCCCCGCCTCCGCCAGCGGAAGCGCCAGGTCATGCTCCGCAGGCATCGGGATGCCCAGCACATGACAGCCTCGGGCCAGCCGCGCCAGATGCTCATCCCACAACAGCGGACGCCCGTCCCTGAGCAGGATGGTCTCGAAGAGACCGTCGCCGTAGGCGGCACCGCGATCATCCAGCGGCCAGCTGGCCTGCTCCCTCACTCGCCTACCGCCATGCTCAGACCCGAGTGAAGATCAGGGTGCCGTTGGTACCACCGAAGCCGAAGGAGTTCGACAGCGCCACGTCGATCTTCATCTCACGGGCCGTATGCGGCACATAGTCAAGCTCGCAACCCTCCTGGAGGTTGTCCAGGTTGATGGTGGGCGGCGCAACCTGGTCGCGAATCGCGAGAATCGAGAACACCGCTTCGACGGCTCCCGCGGCACCCAGCAGATGGCCGATCATCGACTTGGTGGAGCTGACCGCCACCGACCTTGCCGCTTCCCCCATCACACGCTGTACCGCGCGACTCTCGGCGAGATCCCCTGCAGGCGTCGAGGTGCCATGGGCGTTGATATAGTCGATCGCTGCCGGCTCGAGCCCCGCATCATGCACGGCATTCGCCATGGACTGGGCGGCGCCGCTGCCGTCCTCGGGGGGGGCGGTCATGTGATAGGCGTCATCGCTCATGCCGAAACCTGCCATCTCGGCATAGATGGTGGCCCCGCGCGCCTTGGCGTGCTCGTACTCCTCCAACACAAGCACACCGGCACCGTCGGAGAGCACGAAGCCGTCACGATCGCGATCCCAGGGGCGACTGGCCGCCTCGGGGTCCTCGTTGCGAGTGGACAGCGCCCGCGCCGCCGAGAAGCCACCCAGGCCCAGCGGAGTGGTCGCCATTTCGGCACCACCGCACACCATCACGTCGGCATCACCGTAGGCGATGGTCCGCGCGCTATAGCCGATGTTGTGGGTGCCGGTGGTGCAGGCGGTGGTGATCGCGATATTGGGGCCACGGAAGCCATGGCGAATCGCCAGGTTGCCGGAGATCATGTTGATGATCGAACCGGGCACGAAGAACGGCGAGATACGTCGCGGCCCGCTCTTGATCAGGGCATTGTGATTGTGCTCGATCATCGGTAGCCCGCCGATGCCAGAACCGATGGCTACGCCGATGCGGTGAGCATTCTCGTCGCTGCACTCGAGGCCGGCATCCTGGATCGCCTGAGCCCCGGCCGCCATGCCGTACTGGATGAACAGATCCATCTTGCGCGCATCCTTGGGGTTCAGATAGGGACTGATGTCGAAGTCCTTCACCGAACCGCCGAAGCGCGTGTTGAAGCCGCTGACATCGAAGTGCTCGATGGGAGCAATGCCGCTGTTGCCGGCCACGATATTGCGCCAGCTCTCTTCCACGGTATTTCCCACCGGCGTGACCAGGCCCAGGCCCGTCACCACTACTCGTCTACGTGTCATCAGCGTTCCTCCAGGCGTCCAGGATGATCGCGACCCTCATGCGGGCCGCCTATATCAGGCGCATTATAACGGCTCTCCCTTCGACATGCCGCCCCGAGAGGGTATTCGCATGTCGTTCGGGTGCGAAAAAGCCGCCCTTGTGGGCGGCTTTCCTGGGGGCCGTTCCGGCGAAGGCGGCCCCGAGCATCAGCAAGCGGTATCGACCGCCACCAGGCTTACTGGTGGGCGTTCACGTAGTCGATGGCTTCCTGGACGGTGGTGATCTTCTCGGCTTCCTCGTCGGGAATTTCGGTATCGAACTCCTCCTCAAGCGCCATGACCAGCTCGACGGTGTCCAGGGAGTCGGCGCCCAGGTCCTCGGTGAAGGAGGAGCTGTTCTGGATGTCCTCTTCCTTGACGTTCAGGCGCTCGGCCACAACCTTCTTAACGCGCTCTTCGATGGTGCTCATTATGACGTACTCCAGTCGTTCACATTGGCCGTCCAGAAGACCAGCCGTTTGGGGTTCCAGATCCGCAAGCCGGAAGCTGCGGGGTAGTGTATAGAGCCCCCGGGGCCGGCGCAACCACCGGACCCGGCACCTCTCAACGCATGTTCATGCCACCGTTAACATGCAAAATCTCGCCGGTAATATAACTGGCCGTCTCGCCGGTAAGGAACCCTACCGCCGCGGCGATCTCCTCGGGCTGGCCGAGGCGCGAAAGCGGAATCTGCCCGAGCAGCGCCTTGTGCTGCTCCTCGGGAAGCGCCTCGGTCATGTCGGTGGCGATAAAGCCGGGCGCCACGGCATTGACGGTAATGGCGCGCGACGCCACCTCCCGGGCCAGCGCACGGGTGAAGCCTTCCATGCCCGCCTTCGCGGCAGCATAGTTGGCCTGACCCAGATTGCCCATGCTCGCCACCACCGAACTGATGCTGACGATGCGACCGAAGCGCGCCCGCGTCATGCCACGCAGACAGGCCTTGCTGACACGATAGACCGACTTGAGGTTGGTATCGACGACGTCATCCCACTCCCCTTCCTTCATGCGCATCAACAGGTTGTCACGCGTGATGCCGGCATTGTTGACCAGAATGGTCGGGGCACCGAACTCCTCGCCGATCGCCTTGACCACCTCGTCGACGCTGGCCTGATCGGTGACATCCAGGCGCCGACCGGCACCCTGGATACCCTGAGCCCTGAGGTCGGCATCGATCCTCTCGGCGCCGGCATCGCTTGTCGCGGTGCCGATCACGATGCGCCCCTGGCGACCCAGCTCATGGGCGATGGCCCGACCGATGCCGCGACTGGCCCCGGTGACCAGGGCAACTCTGGTTTCGCTAGTCATGAAAAGTATGCCTTCGTTCTTTGGAAAGAGATCAACCGTTGCGGGAAGTCACGCCGCGTGCCAGCTCCAGGGCCGCATCGAGGCTGTCGGGGTCGTTGACCGCCAGCCCCTTGCTGCCCCGAACGATGCGCTTGCCCAGCCCGGTCAGCACCTTGCCCGGCCCGCACTCGATGAACACCTCTGCGCCACGCTCGCCAATGGCCTCGATGCAGGAGGTCCAGCGTACCGGACGATAGAGCTGCTCGATCAGCCGGGTGCGCAGCGTTTCGACATCGGCATGGGCCTGGGCGTCGACATTCTGGATCACGGTATAACGCGGCGCCTTGAGTGTCACCTCGTCCATGGCCGCGGACAGCCGCTCGGCGGCGGGCTCCATCAGGGCACAGTGTGAAGGCACGGAGACCGGAAGCGGCATGGCACGCTTGGCACCCGCCGCCTGACAGGCGGCGATGGCGCGCTCGACGGCGGCCTTGCTACCGGCAATCACGACCTGACCCGGGGCATTGTAGTTCACCGCCGAGACCACATCGCCCTGGGCCGCCTCGGCACAGGCCTGTTCCACCACGGCATCATCGAGACCCAGGATGGCCGCCATGCCCCCCTGCCCCGCCGGCACCGCCTCCTGCATGGCCTCACCACGCAGCTTGACCAGCCTGACCCCCTCGGCGAAGGGCATCACCCCGGCACAGACCATGGCACTGTACTCTCCGAGGCTGTGCCCGGCCATGGCGCCTGGTCGCGGCCCCTCGAGCTCCTGCCAGACACGCCAGATCGCCACGCTGGCGGCAAGCAGCGCGGGCTGTGTGCAGGCGGTCGCATTGAGCGCTTCGGCGGGCCCCTCCTGGACCACCTTCCAGAGATCGTAGCCGAGCGCCTCCGAGGCCTCCTCGAAGGTCGCACCCACGACGCTGTAGCGCTCGGCCAGCTCCCGCAGCATGCCGACCTGCTGGGAGCCCTGCCCTGGAAACACGAGGGCGAGCGGTTGAGTCATATTGGTCACCTTTGCTTTTATTGCCTGTCATCACCGCCGGTCGCGCCGACGCGAGAAATTGAATCCATTCGAGCCTCGCCCAGCTCCCGCGCCAACTGTCGCGGCAGGTCGTGCTCCACTTCCTGCACGGCACGCAGCACGGCGTAGCGAAAGCCATCGGCATCGGAGCCGCCATGGCTCTTCACCACGATACCGGCCAGCCCCAGCAGACTGGCGCCGTTGTACCGGACCGGGTCAAGCTCGCCACGCAGGCGTCGAAGGGCCGGCCTGGCGAGCAGTCCTACCAGACGACTCCCCCAGTGGGCCTCGAAGGTGGCCTGCACACGGGCCACCAGCATGCGTGCCAACCCTTCACTGGCCTTCAACACGGCATTGCCGACGAAGCCATCGCAGACCACCACGTCGACGCTGCCGGCGAAGATGCCATCCCCTTCGACATAGCCGCAGTAGTTGAGCCCTGGCAGCTCACGCAGCCGGGCATCCGCCTGGCGGACGCTGGCGGTCCCCTTGATCCCCTCGGCCCCCACATTGAGCAGGGCGATCCGCGGTCGCGACAGACCGTCGACATGACGAGCCATGACCTCTCCCATCCGCGCGAAATCCACGAGGCGATCGCTGGAGGCCTCGATATTGGCGCCCAGGTCGAGTAGATAGCAACGCCCCTGTTCACGGGTCGGGATCGCGGTACTGATGGCCGGGCGGGGGATACCGCCCACGGTGCCCATGGCACGCCGTCCCAGGGCCATCAGGGCCCCGGTATTGCCGCCGCTGACGCCGGCGCACGCGCGCCCCGACGCCAGGCAGTCGAGCATAAGCGCCATGCTGCTATCGCCACCATGGCGCAGGGCGTCGGAGGGACGCACCCCCGGAGCGATCTCGCCCGGGGCATCGACAACCTCCATACGCGAACCTGCCGCGGCGAGACGCCGCGGCAGGCTGGCAATCTCACGCTCCAGGCAGGCCCGCGGACCAAACAGCTGCAGCGTGAGACGAGAATCCTGGAGGGCCGCCCCGGCGGCACCACGCACCGTCGCGCGCGGCCCGAGATCTCCTCCCATCGCATCGATGGCGATTCGCATGAGTGAGATCAGGGGCCGGGGATCACCGTAGGTCGCGTCGTCGACTTAGGCGTCGACGACCTTGCGGCCACGGTAGAAGCCGTCCGGAGAGACGTGGTGACGCAGATGGGTGGCACCGGTCTCCTTATCCTGGGAGAGGGTCGGGGCGCTCAGGGCGTCATGGCTGCGACGCATGCCGCGCTTGGAACGTGTCTTGCGGTTCTTTTGAACTGCCATGGGATGTCACTCCAGAGTGAATCAATGATAAATCAGTGTTTTTTGCCCTTGAGATGCCGAAGCACATCGAAGGGGCTGGCTGCGGGCTCGCGGGATGCCGCGACATCCTCCCCGCTGGTCAGCTGGTCGCGTGAGACCGCACAGTCGGCCTCATCGTGGTAAACCGCCTGAGGAAGGCTGAGGATCAACTCATCCTCGACCATCGTCAGCAGGTTCAGCTGTTCGTCTTCCACCAGTACCGGCTCGTGGGTACTGGGCAACTCGGCGGCCAGAGCGTCGTTTGAGACCATGCCGAGCAGAAACTCGCTCTCGACCTCCTGGGCCATGGGACGCAGACAACGCCGACAGGGCAGCTGCAGCGTCGCACGCAGACGCCCATGAATCTCGTGGCGCCGCTGGGGATCGATGGTGAAATCCAGCCACACCTCGACATCACCCTGCTGCGGACCGACCGCTTCGGTCAATCGCGTGAAGGTGTCCAGGGCCATCAGCCCTTCCATATGCTCGGCACGGGCGGCGAGCTTGTAGGGCTCAACCCTGCCAGGGAGTCGTGTGGTCAACATAGGCGCGCAATGATAGGCACTCCCTCTGCCCCTGTCAAAGCCGCCGACGCACACACCGGGCCGCGTGATACCCTGCGCCTCCATCGACAACCTGGAGACCCCACATGCCACGCCTCGTTCTCGCCTCCGGGTCACGCTGGCGGCGCCAGCTTCTCGACCGCCTGGAGCTTCCCTATGCCTGGCAGAGCCCCGACATTGACGAGACCCCCCGCCCCGGCGAGTCGCCCAGCGCCCTGGTACACCGACTGGCACTCGGCAAGGCGCAGCAGCTCGCAGACGAGTGGCCCGATCACCTGATCATCGGCTCCGACCAGGTGGCGCAGTTCGATGGTGAGGTACTCGGCAAGCCAGCCGACACAACCGCCGCCCGCCAGCAGCTGGCACGCTTCTCGGGCAACCGGGTGCGCTTTCTCACTGGCCTGGCGCTACTGGATACCCGCAGCGGCCGCCATCGCGTCTGCCACGAGACCTACGATGTGGTGTTTCGCACGTTGACCGACAACGAGATCGCTCACTATATCGAGCGGGAGCGGCCACTGGAGTGCGCGGGAAGCTTTCGCATGGAGGGGCTGGGCATCACTCTGTTTGAGCGACTCGAGGGCGACGACCCCAATACCCTGATCGGGCTGCCGCTGATCCGTCTATGCGCGCTGCTGCGCGAGGCGGGCCTGGATCCGCTCGGCGAGACGTAAGCTGGAAGCTGGAAGCTGGAAGCTGGAAGACAGCATCTCACCACCTATCGATGTACCAAGGTGTTTCTTCTAGCTTCCAGCCGCGAAGCGGCGCTCTTCCAACTTCAAGCTAGCGAAGCTGATAGCGCACCGGAGAGTCGGCCCGGGGCAGCCCCAGCCACTCCATGGCCACACGCCCAAACTGACGAGATAGCCGCTCGAAGGGGTCCAGTCGCGGCGTGTAATCATGCAGCCTGCGCTCAGAGAGCCGCTCCCGCGCCAAGGTATCGAGGCTCCCCAGGGAGTCCACCAGCCCCAGCTCCAGCGCCTGCTCACCACTCCAGACGAGTCCGCTGAACAGGGCATCGTCATCGTCGAGGCGCTCCCCACGTCCCTCGCGCACCGCCGCGATAAACTGCTCATGGGTACTGTCCAGTACCGACTGCCAGAACTCGCGTTGCTGCGGGGCCACCTCGGAAAAGGGGTCGAGAAACGCCTTGTTGTCGCCGGCGGTATAGACGCGCCGCTCGACGCCCAGCTGATCGATGGCCTCCTGAAAGCCGAAGCTGGAGTAGATGACCCCGATGGAGCCCACCAGGCTCGCCGGTGCGGCGATGATCTCATCGGCACCCGCGGCGATATAGTAGGCACCACTGGCGCCGATATCCTCGATCACCGCGATGATCGGCTTATCGCCTTCGCTGCGCAGTCGCATGACCTCGTCGAAGATGCGCTGGGACTGCACCGGGCTGCCACCGGGACTGTTGATATGCAGCACCACCGCCTCGCTCGCCTCCGACTCCCAGGCTCGCCTGAGCCCGGCATTGATGCGCTCCGCACTGGCGGTACCCTCGGCCTCGATCACGCCCTCTACCTTGACCACCCCGAGATGCGGAGCATCCGCCCCACCGACCGCGGCAGGGCCAGACAGCAGACCATAGAGGGTCACCGACAGCGAGGCGGCGACCAGCGCCGCGAACAGGAAACGGAAGAACAGCTTCCAGCGCCGTGAACGACGCTGCTCCACCAGCACGCCATCTATCCAGCGCCCCATCATCGCCATCTGCTCGAGTCGCTGGCGCTCACGCAGGGTCTCGGCATCCTCTCCGGGCGACACCGCGCCCGGATCGCTCGCCTGGCGCCTCGCCCTCGCCTCGTCGCGACCTAGCTCTGGACCCTGGGTCCAGGGGTCGAGATCTGCATCGTGCTCATTGCGCTTATCGGTCATTGCCTACCCTCCCTGTAACCAGTCGAACAGCTGGGGCACCGTCTGCGCGGTGAAGGCGGGCCGGCTCGACGCCAGCCTCGCGGGCGCATGCACCCCCCAGGTCACCGCCACGCGATCCATGCCGATGGCCCGCGCCATTTCGAGATCATACTCGGTATCCCCCACCATCACGGCCTCGGTTACCGGCACGGCGAGCTCCTCCAGCAGTTGCTCGAGCATCAGCGGGTGAGGCTTGGAGCGGGTCTCGTCGGCCGTGCGGCTGGCATGAAACCAGTGCCCGCTGTTGCTCTCATGGAACACACGGTCGAGCCCACGCCGACTCTTTCCGGTGGCCACCGCCAGGCGCTGCCCGGGCCTGACATGCAGCTCGGACAACCCGCTCCTTACATCGGGAAAGAAGCTCATGGGCGTGTCATTGCCTTCGACAAAGTGCCAGGCATAACGACTGCGCAGCAGCTCGGCCCGCTCGGGATCGATCCCCGGACACAGGGTGGCGATGGCTTCGGGAAGCCCCAGGCCGATGATATTGCGTATGGCCTCCTCCTCCAGATGCCCCCACCCTGCGTCATGGGACGCCGCCTGCATGCAGGCGACGATTCGCGCCACGGAGTCCATCAGGGTTCCATCCCAGTCGAAGATCACCAGTCGATAGCGCATGTCGTCTCCTCAGTTGCCCTGGCGTGCGTGGCCCAGCACCGCCTCGAGATCATCGGGAAGCGGCGCGCGAATCCGCACCTCGCGACCGCTGGTCGGCTCGGGAAAGGCCAGCGACTCGGCGTGCAGAAAGAGCCGGGAGAGGCCCAGCCGGGCGGCGAGCTGCTGGCTCTCGCGGGAGCCATACTTGTCGTCGCCCAGCAACGGGTGCCCGGCGTGGGCCGCGTGCACACGGATCTGGTGGGTGCGACCGGTAACCGGCTCGGCCTCAAGCAACGTTACCTTCGGCAGCGCCTCACGCACCGCGAAGCGCGTGCGAGCCACCTTGCCCTCGGCATCGACACGCACCCGGCGCTCACCATTGGCCAGGGTGTAACGATCCAGGCGAGCCGCCACGAAGTCGCGGCGCACGGGCCAGCGCCCCGCCACCAGCGCCAGGTAACGCTTGTCCATCTGCTGCTGCTTGAGTGAGGCATTGAGCGCCAGCAACGCCGGACGCGACTTGGCCAGCAGCAAACAGCCCGAGGTATCGCGATCCAGCCGATGCACCAGCTCCAGGAAGTCGAGATCCTCGCGCACCTGACGCAACGCCTCGATCAACCCGATCTTGACGCCGCTGCCACCGTGAACGGCCAACCCCGACGGCTTGTTGATCACCAACCAGTCTCGCCCCTCCACCAGCACGCTGCCGGCCAGCAGGTTGCGCAGGTTGTCACTCACCTCACGCACCGCCTCCCGGGGGGTCAGCTTCAATGGTGGTATCCGCACCAGGTCCCCCGTCGCCAGCCGGGTGTCGGGCCTGACGCGCTTCTTGTTCACGCGCACCTCACCCTTGCGCACGATGCGATAGATCAGTGCCCGCGGCGCTCCCTTGATACGCGTCATCAGGAAGTTGTCGACCCGCTGGCCGTCCTGCCCTTCCGTTACCTCAACCCACTGTACGTCGCGCCCTTCGGCCATGCCGAGACTCCACTGCTCAGAACCTGCGAAAGGCGCATTCTAACGCAGTGTTCGCCCCGCCGCGCCAATTGCTGCTTATAGCGCTTGCTGTTATATTGCGGAATCGCTCCAATGGGCAAAATCGTGCCCCACAGCGCCTGCCCGACAGACACGCAGGCCGGAGCGAGACATCAGGCCGCGACGGCGCCAGTGCGTCTCGCCGCCGGTTGCAAGAATGCAATAGACAAGTGATATCGCGATAACCGCGCCACGCCCGTATCCCCCACCGCGTCCTCAGTCACGGAGCGGCGGCAGGCCACGGGACACGTTCAACAGCGTGCCGGAGGCCGGCGTTGGCGAATCGATGAATGCCAGGTGTTGGCGGTGACCGCAGGGCCGGATGGGTGACACCCACCGAGACACGTTCTGCCCCCGCCCCGTACTCAACAGGCTCATGCCGCGGCGCTGCCCCACCGGGAGCGACGCGGTCGGACGCAGCTGCGCATCCGCGACATGCGCTGAGCACAGGCACGCAGCACACAGCGGTTCGCCACGTCGCGCTCGCCGGCACTTTATCAGTGCGAGTCAACATGAAACGGATGCTCATCAATGCGACCCAGCCCGAAGAGCTGCGCGTCGCGCTGGTCGATGGACAACGCCTCTACGACCTGGATATCGAATCCGGCGCCCGAGAACAGAAGAAAGCCAACATCTATCGCGGCAAGATCACCCGCATAGAACCCTCCCTCGAAGCCGCCTTCGTCGATTTTGGCGCCGACCGCCACGGCTTCCTGCCCCTCAAGGAGGTCTCCCGCGACTACTTCGTCAAGGACCCGGACGGACGTCCCAGCATCAAGGAGGTGCTGAAGGAAGGCCAGGAAGTGATCGTCCAGGTCGACAAGGAGGAGCGTGGCAACAAGGGCGCGGCCCTGACCACCTTTATCTCCCTGGCCGGACGCTTCCTGGTGCTGATGCCCAACAACCCCAAGGCCGGCGGGATCTCGCGCCGTATCGAGGGCGAGGAGCGCAGCCAGCTCAAGGAGGCCATGAATCAGCTCAGCGTGCCGGACCGCATGGGTCTGATCGTGCGCACCGCCGGTATCGGCCGTAGCCCAGAGGAGCTGCAGTGGGACCTGGACTACCTGGTACAGGTGTGGGAATCGATCACCACCGAGGCCAGCAAGCGCTCCGCTCCCTTCCTGATCTATCGTGAATCCAATGTCATCATCCGCGCCATGCGCGACTACCTGCGCCAGGATATCGGCGAGGTGCTGATCGACAGCCCCGCGGTGCACGAGGAAGCCCTCGCCTTCATTCGCCAGGTGATGCCCTCCTACCAGCAGAAGATAAAACTCTACGTCGACGAGGTGCCGCTGTTCTCGCGCTTCCAGATCGAGTCACAGATCGAGACCGCCTACGAACGCGAGGTCAAGCTGCCCTCCGGTGGCTCCATCGTCATCGACCATACCGAGGCACTGGTCTCCATCGACATCAACTCCGCGCGGGCGACTCGCGGCAGCGATATCGAAGAGACCGCCCTGCAGACCAACCTGGAGGCGGCCGACGAGACCGCTCGCCAGCTTCGCCTGCGTGATATCGGTGGCCTGGTGGTGATCGACTTCATCGACATGAGCCCTGCACGCAACCAGCGTGAAGTCGAGAATCGCATGCGCGATGCCCTCAAGCTCGATCGCGCCCGGGTGCAGATCGGCCGCATCTCGCGCTTCGGCCTGATGGAGATGTCGCGTCAGCGTCTGCGCCCCTCGCTGGGGGAAACCAGCGGCGTGGTCTGTCCGCGCTGCAAGGGTCAGGGAACGATTCGTGACGTGCGCTCCATCTCGCTCTCCATCATGCGCCTTATCGAAGAGGAGGCGATGAAGGAGCGTAGCGCCCAGATCCGCGCCATCCTGCCGGTACCGGTGGCCACCTACCTGCTCAATGAGAAGCGCAGGGTGCTGGCCGACATCGAACGTCGCCAGGATGTGCGCGTCGTCCTGCTGCCCAGCCCCGACATGGACACGCCACACTACGACGTCCAGCGCCTGCGCGACGACCATGTCGAAGAGGACGGCAGCAAGAAGTCCAGTTTCGAGCTCTCCCTGGAGACCGATGTCGGCAAGGAGCCCGAGGCCTCCTTCGGCAAGCCGGCACAGCGAGCCGAAGCTGCCGTCAAGACCGTGATTCACCACGAACCGGCCCCCGCCTCCCTGCAGCAGGAGCCCGCGGCGGCAAAGAAGGAGGCCCCCGCCTCCCGCAAGGCCAGCGCTCCCGCTCGCAGCACCCCACCGGTAAGCGTGGAGTCCCAGGGTGGCGTGTTCGGCCGCCTGGTCAAGGGCTTGAGCAAGCTGCTGGGGGGCGACGAGCTCCCATCGAGCGATGCTTCCGGCAGCAAGTCGAGCAGCGGCGCCACTCCCTCGGGCAGTGACAAGGGCGAGCGCAAGACTGCCAGTCGCGAAGAGGAGCGCGGTGGACGCAACAATCGCCAGCGTCGCCAGCGCAATGACGAGCGGCGTGATGCATCACGTCAGGAGAGCGACCGGAGCGACCGCAGGGCGAGTGACAGCGACAACGCCGACAGCCGCAACAATCGCGGGAACCGCGGCCGGAATCGCCAGGAGAGCAGTCGTCAGGAGGGTCGCCGTCAGCAGGAGATCACCAAGAGTCGCCAGCAGGATGGCGGCAAGGGGCGCGATGACAACCGCCGCCAGAGCAGCGGTGAGAAGCGGGACCCGCGTGCGGCCCAGAAGCCGGCCGAGACCCGTAAGCAAGGCGAGGCTCAGAAACAAGGCGAGTCTCAGAAGCAAGGCGAGCCTCAGAAGTCAGCCGAAAAGCAACAGCCGGCCGAGACTGGCGCGCAGGTACCGGTGGATGATGGCAAGCCCAAGCGCACCCGCAACAATCCGCGCAAGCGTAGCCGTCAGCACGCCATCAGCCCCAAGGCGCTAGAAGAGCAGCAGCGCCTGCAGGCCGAGGCAGCCAAGGCCGAGGAAGCCAGTCCGGCCACCACCGAAGCCGAGGCCCAGCCGACCGCCCAGGACAAGCCAAACGCCAAGGCCGACACCAAGCCGGCAGAGGCCGAGCCGGTAGCCGCCAAGCAGCCGGCCTCCGAGGCAGCGGGCGACAGCCAGTCGGCCAAGAGCCAGCCTGCCGAGACGCCGAATGCCAAGGCCGACACCAAGCCGGCAGAAGCCGAGCCGGTAGCGGCCAAGCAGCCGGCCGCCGAGACCGCGAGCGACAACAAGCCCGCTGAGAGCAAGCCTGCCGAGACGCCGAATGCCAAGGCCGACACCAAGCCGGCAGAGGCCGAACCGGTAGCGGCCAAGCAGCCGGCCGCCGAGGAAGCGGCCAAGCAGCCGGCCGCCAAGGAAGCGGGCGACAGCCAGTCTGCCGAGAAGCCGACTGCCAAGGCCGACACCAAGCCGGCAGAAGCCAAGCAGCCGGCCACCGAGGCAGCGGGCGACAGCCAACCCGCCAGGAGCCAGTCGGCCAAGAGCCAGCCTGCCGAGACGCCGAGCGCCAAGGCCGACGCCAAGTCGGCAAAGGCCGAGCCGGTAGCCGCCAAGCAGCCGGCCGCCGAGGCGGCGAGCGACAATAAGCCCGCTAAGAGCCAGCTTGCCGAGAAGCCGTCCGACAAGGCCGACGATGAGTCGGTCGAGAAGGAGCCCGTCAAGGCCGAGGCCAAGGAGAGTGCAGCACCCAGCCGCGCCAGCCGCCGTCGTCGCCGTGCCCACAATGACCCGCGCGAGATCCGGCGTCGCGAGCAGGAGGCCAAGGCCCAGGAGGGCAAGCAGGGCTAACGCCTACTCCCAGGCCTGACGAACAGCGCCCGCAGCCAAGGCTGCGGGCGCTGTCGTTTATTCGGCTTGAGACGAAGGCTCAGCCAGCCAGTCGCGGCTCACGCTGGAGCTCGACACCGAACCGCTCACGAACGCTACCCGCCACCCGGGCCGCGAAGTCGAGCAGCTCTCGAGCGCTGCCACCACCGAAGTGGACCAGCACCAGCGCCTGGCGCTGGTGAACGCCGAAATGGCCATCGCGCCACCCCTTGAGACCACAGCGGTCGATCAACCAGCCGGCGGCCAGCTTGATCCGGCCATCCGGCTGAGGAAAGTGTGGCATCTCGGGATATTCGCCCAGCAGGCGCTCGGCTTTCTCGGCCGCTACCCGGGGATTCTTGAAGAAGCTGCCGGCATTGCACAGCTCTGCGGGGTCGGGCAGCTTTTCGCGGCGAATGGCACACACCGCCTCGGCCACCTCCTGCGGCGAGGGCGCTACCCCGACACGGCTCGACAGGTCACCATAGCCCAGGCGAGGCTCCGCCTGACGCGACAGGCGCATCACCAGGCGCGTGATCACAACCCGCCCTGCCAGCGCCCCCTTGAAGATGCTCTCGCGGTAGCCAAACTCGCACGCCTCGGGGGAAAGCCAGGTCAGGCTGCCATCCGCCAGATGAAGCACTTCCACGGCCTCGAGCACATCGGCCAGCTCGACCCCGTAGGCGCCGATGTTCTGGATCGGCGCGGCGCCACAGTGACCGGGAATCAACGCCAGGTTCTCGATGCCCCAGAGGCCACGAGCGGCCAGCGCCATCACCAGCCGATGCCAGTTGACCCCGGCCTCGGCATGGATTCGCACGCGCCCATTGCCCCCCTCCTCCTGCCACCAGTCGTCCATGGCAGGCTGCACCACCAGGCCCGGCAGGTGCTCAGGCAGGATCAGATTGCTCCCCCCACCCAGCAGCGTCACCGGCCAACCCCGCTCACGCGCCCCGGCCAGCGCGTCACTGAGCGCCTCGACGCTGTCGGGTGCCACGAAGCGTTCGGCGAGACAGGGCAGCCCCAGCGTATTGGCATGGCTCAGGTCCCATTGCCTCCTGATGGTCGACATCAAGGGCGTGACTCCAGGCGCGCAACGATGTCTTCGAGCAAGCCATCGGCGGCGCGCTCGACCAGATCAAGCACCTCCTCGAAGCCATCCTCGCCGCCATAGTAGGGGTCCGGAACGGCGACGTTGGGATGACCCGCAAACTCGAGGAAGAGCCCCATATGAGCATCGAGTCCCTCGGGCGCCTGCTCACGCATGGCTCGCAGGTTGTCATGATCCATGGCCAGCAGATAGTCGAAGGCGTGGAAATCGTCGCCCTTCAGTTGCCGGGCACGCAGTGAGGAGAGGTCGATGCCGCGTCTTGCCGCCGCCTCTTGCGAACGGGGGTCCGGCGCCTTGCCCTCGTGCCAGGAGGCGATGCCACAGGAGTCGACGTCGACACGCTGGCCCAGCCCCCGAGCCTCGAGCTGGCGCCGAAACACCCCTTCGGCGGTGGGCGAACGACAGATATTGCCCAGACAAACGAACAGGACGCGCATCAGACTCCTCCTTGGGGGTTTTCCTGCTCCAGCAGTGCCCGTACCCGGGCCAGATCCTCTGCGGTATCGACACCGGCAGGGTGGGATTCACGGGCCAGCGCCACCTGGATGGCATGCCCATGATGTAGTGCTCGCAGCTGCTCCAGCTGCTCGAGACGCTCCAGGGGAGACGGTAACCAGTCACCATACTCGGCGAGGAAGGCGGCCCGGTAGGCATAGAGGCCAATATGGCGCAACCAGGCGCCACCCTCTAGCGCCTCGGGACTCCCCGCGATGGCCTCGCGATCCCCGGATTCGCTATCCCAAAACTCCCTACCCCAGGACTCTCTATCCCAGGGGATGGGGGAGCGCGAGAAGTAGAGCGCGCGACCATCCTGGCCACGCACCACCTTCACCACATTGGGATTGAACAGGACCGCCGCCTCGGTGATCGGCTCGGCCAGCGTGGCGATCGAGGCACCCGGATCGTCGAACAGCCGGGCGGCGACCTGGTCGATCAATCCCGGCGGGATCAGCGGCTCATCGCCCTGAACATTGACCAGCACGGCATCCCCATCGAGCCGCAGCTGCTCGGCCACCTCGGCCAGCCGGTCGGTACCGGAGGGGTGGTCCGCCCGCGTCATCACCACCTCCGTACCCAGCGGCGCCATGGCCTGGGCGATGCGCGGATCGTCGGTCGCCACCACGACCCGGCTGGCACCACTCTGACAGGCGCGCCGCCAGACATGCACGACCATCGGTTCGCCCGCGATCTCGGCCAGCGGCTTGCCGGGCAGTCGTGATGAGGCATAGCGTGCCGGGATGATCGCAATGAACTCTCGGTCAGCCTTGCTCCTGGCCTCGGCCATCAGCGCTCTCCCGTGCGTCCGGGAGAGTCATGCAGCTTCTCGTCGACGGAGAGCTGTCGCGCCTCCTCGGGCAGCATGACCGGAATGCCGTCGCGAACCGGATAGGCCAGGCCATCATAGAGGCAGTGCAGCTCCTCCTCCTCGCGACGATACTTGAGCTTGCCCTTGCACATCGGGCAGACCAGCAAAGCCAGCAGCTCCTTGTCCATCATATTCCCCTTCACTGTTGTGGCGTGCCGATATCGACTCGTCTCGCGAATTCATGACTCCCCGGCTGCCGGAGCGGCATGACACCCGCACCGGCCAGCCAGTCGTCGAACCAGGCCACGAAGCCTGGTTCAGGCAGGGCCTCGACCTCCAGCACCCAGCTGTCATCGGGCGCCAGGTCACGGCACTTGACGGCATCCTTGGCGGTCATCACCAGCGGGCGGCCATCCTCGAAATGGAGTTCATCGGCGCGGAAGCGATGATGATCGCCGAACGGGTGCGGGATCACCGCGACGCCAAGCCCCCTCAGGGTGTCGAAGAAACGCGCCGGCCGACCGATGCCGGCCATCGCATGGACCGGCCCCGCAAAGGGCGTCTCATCGATGGGGTAGCGCCTGCCATCAACGAGGCGGCGCCAGCCGGATGGCACCAGCGTCATGCGCCGGCCATCCAGGGGCAACGCTACCCGAGGCTCTCCATTGACCAGCATCGCATCGATGCTCTCCAGCCGCGACAGCGGCTCGCGCAGCGGCCCCGCCGGCAGGCAGCGACCGTTGCCGAAGCCGCGCACCCCATCCACCACCACCAGCTCCAGATCACGCCCCAGGGCCAGGTGCTGCAGGCCATCATCGCTGACCAGAATATCGCAGCCGGCCTCGAGCAGGCGTCGGGCACCGCGGGGACGCTCGGGGTCCACGACCACCGGCACCCCGGTCTGGTCGGCCAGCATGCGCGGCTCATCTCCGCAGACGGCGGCGGGCGTCGTTGCTTCGACCAGCTGCGGATACTCAGCCCCTTGCCCGCCATAGCCCCGCGACAGGATACCCGGCCGCCAGCCCTGGCCGTTCAGGTGCTCCACCAGCCAGGCCACCAGCGGCGACTTGCCGGTACCACCCAGGGTCAGGTTGCCCACCACGACCACCGGCACCGGTGCCCGCCAGACCGGCTTGCGACCGCTGGCATAGGCGGCGGCACGCCGACGCACCCCCCAGCGATAGAGCACCTCCAGTGGCCTCAGTGCCGCCAGCCAGGCGTCTCCACGATAGGCGGCCCTGAGCCAACGCTCGCCAAGCTGGCTCATGCCGGATCGGCCTCCTGGAACTGCAGGCGGTGCAGGGCCGCCACAATGGTCGCCATCGCGCCGTCCTGCAAGATCCTCATATCGGGACGGCCTCCTGGAACTGCAGGCGGTGCAGGGCCGCATAGGCGCCGTCACGCGCCAGCAGTTCGGCATGACTGCCCTGCTCGATGATCTCGCCCTGCTCCATGACCAGGATACGGTCGGCGCGCTCGATGGTGGAGAGACGATGGGCGATCACCAGCGTCGTGCGCCCCTTGCAGACCTCTTCCAGTGCCGCCTGGATATGACGCTCGGACTCCGTATCCAGCGCCGAGGTGGCCTCATCGAGGATCAGCAGCGGCGCATCCTTGAAGATCGCCCGGGCGATGGCCAGCCGTTGGCGCTGCCCGCCGGAGAGCATCACGCCGTTGTCGCCGACGACCGTTGCATATCCCTGGGGCAGGCGCTCGATAAATTCATGGGCATGGGCAGAGCGTGCCGCCGCCTCGATGGCCGCCGGATCGGGGTTTTCCACCCCATAGGCGATATTCGCGGCGATGCTTGAGTTGAACAGTGTCACCTGCTGGGAGACCAGCGCGATCTGGCGGCGCAACGGCGCCAGGCGGTACGCATCCAGGGGAACATCATCGATCAGGACCCGGCCGGCACTCGGGCGATAGAACCGCGGCAGCAACCCCACCAGGGTCGACTTGCCGCTGCCCGAGCGGCCGACAATCGCCACCATCTCGCCTTCGGCCACCTCGAGATCGATGCCCTTCAACACCTCCGGCTGCCCCTCGGCGTAGCGAAAGGTCACCCCTTCCAGCGTGACTCGGCCGGCAAGCCTTGCGGGCTCATGGGTCCCCTCGTCGGGCTCGGCCGGCTCCTCGAGCAGGCCGAACAGCTCCGACGAGGCGGCCAGACCCTTCTGGATCTCGCTGTTGACCTCGGTGAGCTGTCTCACCGGCTTGGCCATCAGTGAGGCGGCGGTAATGAAGGCCACGAACTCGCCGGCGGTCATGTTGGCCATCAGCGCCGGTGACATGGCCAGCCACACCAGCACCGCCAGGGCCTGGGCCACCAGCAGCTGGATCACCGGGGTGCTGACCGCCTTGGTCAGTGCCTCCTTGAGGCTCTGCTGACGATTGTAGTCACTCACCTTGGCGAAGCGGGCCTTCTCATAGGCCTCGGCACCATGGGTACGCACTACCCGGTAACCCGAGAGCGCCTCTGACGCCACATGGGTCACCTCGCCCATGGAGGCCTGGATACGCCCCGAGAGGCGTCGGAAGCGCTTGCTCGTGTAGCTCACCACCCCGCCGATCAATGGCGTCACCGCCAGAAACAGCAGGGTCAGCATCCAGTTGGTCCACAGCAGGTAGATGACCAGGCCGATCACGAAGAGCCCCTCGCGAAGCAGTATGGTCACCGCCTTGGTGGCCGCGCCGGTGACCTGCTCGACGTGGTAGGTCACCCGCGAGATCAGATGGCCGCTGGAGTGGCTATCGAAGAAACGACCCGGCAGATGCAACATGTGATTGAAGACATCGCAGCGCAACACATGCACGACGTTGCGTGCCACATTGCTCATGAAGTAGGTCCCGAGGAAGGTCCCCAGCCCTCGTGCGGCAAACATCCCCACCACGAAGAGCGGCAGGAACAGCCGAAAGGCGGCATCGGGCTCCTGAATCCCGTCGATCAGGCGCTTCATCATCTCCGCCAGGGCGGTACTGGAGGCGGCATAGATGGCATAGCCGAAGATGGCCAGGGCAAAGGAGCGCCAGTAGGGGCGCACATAGCGCAGCAGACGGCGATAGAGCGTCAGGCTCGACTGCTGGGAAGCGTGTTGAGAAGTCCCGATGGGAGTCACGGTGTCTCCGCTGGTCTGGGTGAGGCAATGTGCGCTGCACGCTCCGTGGTGGCGATACGTACACGCTGAATACCGTTCAGGCCAGCCTGGTCGAGGGCTCGTACCACGTCGGCATGGCGGGCCTGGGCATCCGCCTCTATCACCAGGCCATGCTCGCGTCCCTGATCCGCCTCGTCGGCCAGGGCAGGCCCCAGGGATTCGGCATCCAGATCGCGCGTCCCAAGCCGGTAGCCCCCCTCGGCGGTGACCACCAGCGTCACCGGCGAAGGCTCGGCGGCACTGCCGGAGAGCGACTCCGGCAGGGTGAGCTCGAGCGCCTGGCGCGTCTCGAAGGTCGTCGATACCATGAAGAAGATGAGCAGCAGAAACACCACATCGATCAGTGGGGTGAGGTTCACCTCCACCGGATCACGCCGTCGTCGCGGAAACCTCACGGGTGCCTCACCTCTGGCGCCAGGCGACCATCGGCCTCCACGCGCTCGGCATCGCGGGCCGGGGTCTGGCCTTCGGCCAGGCTGATGGCGCTGCCATGGTGAGCCAGGAACTCCACCACCTGGCCGGCCTGTTCCTCCATGCGTACGGTGATATCCTCGACCCGGCGCTGAAAGTAGCGGTGAAACATCAGCGCAGGAATCGCCACGGTAAGGCCCGCGGCGGTGGTCACCAGCGCCTGGGAAATGCCACCGGCCAGATCGGCGGTACGACTCGCCCCATCACCCGCAACGATCACCGCAAAGACCTCGATCATGCCGACCACGGTACCGAGCAGGCCGATCAACGGAGCGATGGCCGCGATGGTACCCAGCGGGTTGAGGAAACGCTCCATATCGTGAATCACCGCGGTGGCGGCCTCGGTCAGTCGCGACCTGACCTGCTCATGGCCGAGTCCGGCGTTGCGCAGGCCAGCGGCAAGCACGCCGCCCAGGGGTGAGTGACTCTCCAGCCAGTAGAGGTTGACCTGGCCACGGGTAATCAGGCTACACACCTCCTGGCCCAGCCCGTGCGGGGCGATGCGCCCGGCGCGCAGGGTCCACAGTCGCTCGATGATGATGACCGTGGCCAGCAACGAGCAACCCAGCAGCGGCAGCATCAGCCAGCCCCCGGCGATCAGGGCCTCCATCATGTCCATGCGCACATCCTCTCCGGTAGCCGCGGTCATCCCACCGCGTTTACGGCGATTCTAACGCAAGCTGCCCGCAATCGACACCGGGCCGGATGCCGGCGCGTGCCGCATTCGGCCCTGCCAGCTCGCCCCCACCGAGACGAAACGTCAGGGCACCGTCCAAGCCGGTACTCCACTGGCAGGCCCCGACACGTCGAAAGCGCCTGACCACCTCGGGGGCGGGATGGCCGAAGGGGTTATGCCGCCCCACGCTGTACACCAGGTGGCGAGGCACGAGCGCCTTGACCAGCTCTGCTCCGGAACTGGTTGCGCTGCCATGATGTCCGGCCAGCAGCACGCTCACGGGGCCGCTTACCTCGTGGAGCAAGCGACGCTCATGCTCCCTGCCCAGGTCGCCGCTGAGAAGCAGGCGGTGATCACCCACCGTGACCTCCAGCACGCAGGAGCGGTCATTGTCCGGAAGCCCCTGGGCTGAGGCCGGCGGCCACAGCAGACGAAAATCGACGTCATCACGCCGCCACTGACGACCAGCCAGACAGGGCTCGACCCTCTCCCCCGGCAGCGCGGCCGGTGGCCCCAGGTAGCGCTCGACCTCATGCAGCGCGTCGAGAGTCGCCACCCCGCCGGCATGGTCGTTGTCGTCGTGGCTGACGATCACCATGTCGAAGGCTTGCGTCCCTGGCCACAGCGACTCCAGCGGTGTGAACCCCGACGCGAAACGTGGCCCGGTATCATAGAGCAGTCGATAACTCCGGGTACGCAGCTCCACCAGCAGCCCTTGACCCACGTCATGGACCCTGACCTCCACCTCTCCTGGCGGCAGGCGTGGGGCTTGCCAGAGCAGCGGGACCAGCCCCAGCAGCAGGGTGGCGACAATCCGCAGGCGCCTATCGAGGCCGGGCACTCCCCACAGCATGGCCAACGCCAACAGCGACAGCGCCACCGGCAATGTCTGCCCCGGTTCGGGATACCAAAGCGGCAGCCGTGCGACCATCGCCTCCAGCAGCCGGGCCAGGCCATCCGTCAGCCGGGCAAACAGCCACCAGCAGGCAGCCATCACCCCCGGCAGGGGCGCCAACAGCCAGCCCAGGAGCCCCAGGGGAACCAGCAGGCCGCTCACCAACGGCACCGCGATGAGGTTGACCAGCGGCGCGGCCGGCGCCAGGCGCTCGAAGGCCAGCAGCACGGCCCCCCCCATCGCCGGGGCCAACATCAGCTGAGTGCGCACCAGCCCCCACAACCAGCCACGTATCCCCCGGGGGCGCGGCCTGCCCTGCCAGAGAAGAATCAGCATGGCCACCGCAGCGAAGGAGAGCCACAGCCCCGGTCGCCAGGCACTGAGCGGGTCGAGCAACAGCACCACGGCGAGTGCCAGCCACCACCCCTGCCAGGGTCCCGGTGCATGGCGCCCGCTGGCCACCCAGAGGCCCACCAGGGCCATGATCAGGGCTCGCAGCGCCGGCGGCTCGAGCCCCGCCAGCAGCGCATAGCCGCTCGCTCCCAACGCCGCCAACCACCAGGGCCACACCGCCAGACGCCAACGTCCCGGTGTCAGCAGGCGTGCCACGCCTCGCCCCAGCAGCAGCACGACGCCCGCTACCAGGCTCACATGAAGCCCGGAGATCACCATCAGGTGGGTGGTGCCGCTGGCATTGAGCAACGCCCAATCGCCATCGGAGAGTCGCTCGCTGGCTCCCAGAGTCAGGGCGGCCAGCCAGCGACCCGGCCGGGCAGGAAGCTCCTGGTGGTCGAGCAGCGCCAGCGCCATCTGCCGCGGATCGACAGAGGCTGCCGAGAGTCGCTGAGGCGCCGGAGACTGACGAACATAACCGGTGGCCTGGATGCCCTCGCGCCATAACCAGGCGCGATAGTCGAAGGCGCCGGGATTGGCGAGCCCGCCGGGCGGCCTCAGCCTGACGGTGAACCGCCAGCGTTCACCGGTCATCATGGGAGGCGGCGCATAGGCGTTGAGACGAACCCGATTCAGGCGCCGACAGGGTAGCCGGTGTGAGCGAAGGGGTTGGCAACGCTCCACGCTGACGCCGAGTCGTGTCACCCTGCCCCGCTCGACCACCGACTCGAGCCGGCCCTCCAGCATCAGGTCGACCCCGCCCAGCCCGGGGGGAAGCTGCCCGCCCTGCACGATCAGCACGGCGCTCGCCATCCAGGCCACCGTCAACACACCCGCCACCGCACCTCGCCAGCGCAGGGCCAGCGCCACCAGCAGCGCCAGGCCCACCCCTTCGGCGAGACCCGGCGGCGGATTGGCCCCCAGCCCGATACCCGACAGCACGGCAAGGGCCAGGGGAAGAGCCCATCCTCTTGGCATTGCCTGGCTCCGGCAATCGGGGCCTAGGCCCCATAACGAGGAAGACCACAGGTGCGGCCCCACAGTCTTGTATGGATAATAGGACAGGTCACGATGCCACGAACCAGTGCCCATGCCGCGCCGCCTGCTACAGCGCTATATGCCACATCCGGACGCCCTGAGGCGTCAGCGCTCGCTACGCTTCATGAGCGCCTTGATCGGCGACCCCGCACTATGGGTGCTGAGCCGTCGCAGCGTGGCCAATGCCTTCTCGGTGGGCCTGTTCAGCGCCATGCTGCCGATCCCCTTGCAGATGGCCATCGCCGCCGGGGGTGCCAAGCTGGCGCGCTGCAATCTGCCCCTCTCGGTGGGGCTGGTATGGGTCACCAATCCGCTGACCATGCCGCTGATCTTCTATGCCAACTATCGCCTCGGCGCCTGGTTGATGAACATCCCTGGCCGGGAGGCTCCCGAGCGCCTCTCCCCCCACTGGGTCGCCGAGCGTCTCGGCGATATCCTGCCGGCGCTTGCATTGGGATCGGTGGTCATGGCGGTGATATTGGCCCTCGTTGGCAACCTGGCGGTGCGGCTATTGTGGCGCTGGCAGGTCTCGCGAAGCTGGAAGGCTCGCCATCGGCGCCGGCGCCGGGCCGGCTGTGACGAGACCCTCTAGGGTACCCATCAGCCTGTCCGGGATCACCGTCTCCTTCGCCCCAACGCGAGCGGCCGCCTCGAGAGGCGGCCGCTGCAATCCTGGCCAAACTTGACCCACAGGGTCGCCTACCCGCGTGGCTGCTCGCTCAGGCGTCCATCATCGAGGCGCAGGACACGGTCCTGATGGGCCGCCAGGGCCGGGTCGTGGGTGACGATGACAAAGGCGCAGGCGGCGGTACGGGCCAGCTCGTCCATCAGAGCCAGAATCCCGGCCGCAGTGTGCTGATCCAGATTGCCGGTGGGTTCATCCATCAGCACCAGGCTGGGGTCGGTGACCAGCGCCCGGGCGATCGCCACCCGTTGGCGCTCGCCGCCCGAGAGCTCGCCGGGCTTGTGGTCGGCACGTGATGCCATGCCCACCTTCTCCAGCAGCTGCATGGCAGCGTCTTCTGCAACCCTCTTGCGCTGACCACGCACGATCAGGGGCAAGGCCGCATTCTCGACGGCGGTGAACTCGGCCAGCAGATGGTGGAACTGATAGACGAAGCCGATATGCTGATTGCGAAACCGTCCGAGTGCCGCCTCGCCAAGGTTCGACAGTGACTCTCCGGCGATGCGTACCTCACCGCGGCTCGGCAGGTCCAGCCCCCCCAACAGGTTGAGCAGGGTGGTCTTGCCCGACCCCGAACTGCCGACGACGGCGACCCGCTCGCCGGCATTGACGGTAAGGGAAAGACCATCGAGCACGGTGATGTCCTGGGGACCCTCGCGGTAGATACGCGTCAGGTCGTGACACTCCAGCATCGTCTGCCCGAAGGTACGTTGCATGGAAATCTCCTGATTGAGGCTCGAAGCGTTACTCATAGCGCAACACCTCCGCCGGCTGCACGCGGGCAGCCCGCCATGCCGGATAGAGGGTAGAGAAGAAGGTCAGCACCAGGGCCGAGGCGACGATATTGCCCACATCATCCCAGTGGAGTCGCGAAGGGAGGTTGCTGATAAAGTAGACACCGGCGTCGAGGAACTGGATCCCGAACACCGTCTCGACCCAGTCGATGATGTCGGAGATGGTCAGCGCAAGCAGCACGCCAAGCCCCACCCCCACCAGAATGCCGATGATGCCGATGGCCAGACCCTGGACCACGAAGATGCCCATGATCGACCGAGGCGTGGCCCCGATGGTGCGCAGGATGGCGATATCGGCGTGCTTGTCGGTGACCACCATGACCAGCGTCGAGACGATATTGAAGGCCGCCACGGCGATGATCACCGTCAACAGCAGCGCGATCATGCGCTTCTCCATCTGGATTGCCTGGAAGAGATTGCCGTGGGAGAAGGTCCAGTCGTAGCCGCGGTAGCCAGCCCCCAGCTCGTTGACGATCGTGCGTGTCTCGGCGCTGGCGGCGAACAGGTCATCGAGCTCCAGGCGCAGCCCTCCCACCGCATCCCCCAGTCGCGCCAGGGTCTGCATATCCTCGATATGGGCATAGGCCAGGGCGGCGTCGAGATCGGCCCCGACGCTGAAGATACCGCTGACGGTGAAACGCTTGAGTCGCGGGAAGACGCCAGCCGGAGTGATCGAGGCCTCGGGCACCAGCAGGGTAACGCGATCGCCGACCCCGACCCCCAGACGCCGCGCCAGGATGGAGCCGAGCACGATATTCCATTCGCCGGGCTCGAGATCGGCAAGGCTGCCCTGCTGCATGTTATCACCGATGATCGATACCCTGTCTTCCCACTCAGGGTGGATGCCGTTGACCATGGCACCTTCATTGCGCCCCCCCACCGAGAACATCCCCTGTTGCTCCACATAGGGAGCCGCGCCGATGACCCGTTCACGCTCCATCAGCCGCTCGGCCAGCGCCTCCCACTCCACCATGCCTGTGCGCGACTCGATCTTGGTATGGGGTACCATGCCCAGGATGCGCGTGCGCAATTCATGATCGAAGCCGTTCATCACCGAGAGCACCAGGATCAACACGGCCACGCCGAGCATCAGCCCCAGCATGGAGGTCAGCGAGATAAAGGAGATAAAGTGGTTGCGGCGCTTGGCGCGCACATAGCGCAACCCGATCAGGAAGGGCAGTCTATCCAGCATGATGGCATTCCTTGTCGGCGAGGGCCCCATGGCAAGGCGGGTGAGCCTGCTGTAAGGCGGCGGGCGCTCATGGTAAGGCTTTTGCGCTGCCACTGCATCGCCGACAGGGGCTAATTCACAGGATTTGCACGGACCCCGCCGATAGGGGTCGCGAATTCCGGGTGAGGCCCGGGCATGCCGATGCAGGCCCCCTGGGCGAAGTCCACGCCCAATGCCTGCACCCTCTCCAGTACCGCGACGTTGTGAACGAACTCCGCTACCGTAACGATGCCCATCTCGCGGGCAAAGCTTACGATACCCCGGATCAGGGTCTCGGCATCGCTGTCGGTGTCGAGCTGACGCACCAGGCTTCCGTCGATCTTGAGCAGGTCCACGTCGAGACGCAGCAGATGCTCGAAGCTCGAATACCCACTGCCGAAGTCATCGATGGCGATCCGTACCCCCAGCGCCTTGGCGCGAACGATAAAGGCGCTCACGGCGGCATAGTTGTCGACCCCCTCGGACTCGAGGATCTCGAAGATGAGTCGATCGCCGGCGCCACTGTCGGCCACCCGCGCCAACAGTGCCTCGCTGATTTCCGGATCGACGATATCCTCGCTTGAGAGGTTCAATGAGAACTCGTGGGGCGTCTCGTCCACCGCCACCAGGCAGCGATCGACCATGGTCAGCGTCAGGCGATGATAGAGTCGGCTGCGTCGGGCCACCTCCAGGAAGGCACCGGGGCCGATTACCTCACCATCCCGTTCCACCATGCGCACCAGACATTCGAACTTTTCGACACGCCCGCTCACCGTATCCATGATCGGCTGAAAATAGGATACGATCCGGCTCTCATCCAGGGCCTCTCCCAGCCGATTGGCCCAGGCCAGGTTGCGCTCATAGTTGCGTCGTACCTGCACGGCCGGGTCATAGAACACATAGGGGCGTGATTCGACACGCGCCTGCTTGAGGGCGATGCTGGCCGAGGACAACAGGGTGTCCTGGCCCGCCTCGAGCCGCCAGGTCGAGGCCACCCCGAGGGATAGCTGCACCGGGAGCTCCTGTCCTCGCCAATCGACCCGCAGCCCGCTCAGCGCCTGGTGCAGAGCCTCTACCGTGCTACGCAGGGAGCTGTCCGTCATGGTGCCGGGCAACCAGACCGCATGCTCATCTCCCGGCATGCGATACAGCTGGCCATGATGACAGCCGTGCGCCTCCAGAAGCGCCTGAAGACTGGCCGCCAGGCGCTGGATCACGCGATCGCCACACTGATGGCCAAACAGATCGTTGATCTGCTTGAAGCCGTCGACATTGACCAGCATCAGTGAGCCCTCGCGCGCGCCCTCGAGATCGGTCAACAGGCGTGCTCGGTTGGGTAGCCCGGTCAGCGGATCGGTATAGAGCGTGCGCAACTGGCGAAGCAATCCCGCCACCAGGAAGAGGATCACCCCCGCCAGCAGTAACAGGACCAGCCCGATGCCGGCCAGCAGGCGAAAGTTGACCCCGCGCATGGGCGCCAGAACGGCATCGATTTCCGCCTGGGGCACCGCAATGCCGAACACCATTCCGGCACGGGTCGCGTCGTGATAGAGCGACCAGCGCTGCCCCGCCAGGGTGATATCGAGGCGCTTCATGCCCTCTCCCGCCGAGAGGGCATCAACCTCTCGATGCAGTTCCAGGGCCGACACCTCATCGATCAATCGCTGTGCCCGCTGCAGATCCTCGGCGACCGCCAGGCTGGAGAGGTTTCGATTGTCCTTGTCCACCAGGAAGGCGAAGGTGTTCGGTGTGACCTTTATGCCGCTGACCATGCTGATGATATCGTCGGCGACCCAGTCGCTGCCCGCCATGCCCACCACTCGCCCCACACCATCACGTACCGGCACACTGACACTGACCACCGCGTCGTTGATATTCGGCTTGAAGTAGGCCCCGGTCCAGTGGGGCTGGGGACTGCCTTCACGCCAGGTATCGAGACGGGACTGTAACGCCTCCGGCTGCATCCAGCCTCGCTCCAGAGGCTCGACGACCACCTGTGTGCCATCACGATGAGCAAACATGGCAATCGGCCGTGACAGTCGAGGAAGCCACAGGGTGGCCCCACTGGCGTCGGTGAACTCCTCCAGGGTCTGCCTAAGAATGCCTGAGACGTCGGCCTCCCCTGCCTCCATCTCGGTCAGCAGCACGGCGGCCCGGGACAATCCCCAGCCATTCTGCTCCATCCGTCGATGATGGGCATCGATGCGGTCGAGGTTGGCATTGAAGGTTTCCACGATCTGCCGCTCACGCAGCTCGGTGAGGGCCCCCTCGGCATGGCGCAAGTTAAGCGAAGAGAGCAGCCACATGCCGCCAAAGAACAGCAGTACCAGCAGCGCCAGCAGTAACATGATCGTGGGCCGGCGCCCAAGCAAAACGCGCCGACGCCTCATCGGGCATCCTCGTCACCGGCATCGCGGCTCGAGGCCGCGACCGCCTCAAGCCGCTCGCGGGCCTGGGCATCGCCATTATCGGCGGCACGCCGATACCAGCGCATCGCCTCCTCCAGCTGGCCTTCCAGCTCGGCCATGCTGCCCATATGACGCTGGGCACGGGCATCCCCCTGCTCGGCGGGCGTGCGACAGACCTCTTTTGCCTCACCCAGGTTGCGTATGGTGAAAAGCAGGTAGCAGTCGTTACTCTTGCGCCGGTCAAGCACCTCTTCGACCTGTTCGTCGTGCTCTGCCAGGGGGGCATCGTCCGTTTCGGGCTCCGGCGCGCTCTCGGGCCGGGGGCGGGCAACAGGGCGGCGCACTTCCTCTTTTCGTACACGCGCATAGAAGGCATTGACCTCGGCAGGACAGGAGTACAGGTACCCACGTCGATAGAGGGCCAGGTTCTCACGGCTGGCGGGACGCTCGGCATACTTGTTGGCGATCGCGGCACAACGTCGATCACGCTCATGGGAGAGATCGGTCAACACGTCGGCATAACGAGGGTCCTCGGCATGAGTCTCCAGGTACCGGGTCAACGGGTCGATATAGGGCTGATCTAGCAGCGTCTGGCGCTCCTCGAGGAGTTCGGGACGCATCGCCTCGTCGTCCGAGGCTTCATCACGCCCGAACCACTCAGCCAGGCGCCGACTCTGTGCACCGATCGCCTCGCCCGAACGGGTCAACCACTCACCGGTGGTGGCCGCCACCCCGTCATCACCGGGAAGCGTTGAACAGCCGGCGAGAATCAGGCCAGACAGGGCTATCACTGAAAACGCGTAATGGGCACGCATGCCACTCCTTAGCCAACCGAGAGCGGTTGTTGGTGAATGAAGGATACCACCCTCGACGACAAGGGTATCAACGCCGGCTCCGCTGCCCTTGCATAGCGGGTCCGGGGCACCTACATTCGCGTCCTGACACCCCAATGACCAGGACAAGATCGATGGCGACACGCCTGCTCCCCGAATGGCACCCTCAGGATGCCATCCAACTGACCTGGCCCGGGCTGGAGAGCGACTGGGCCTCGATGCTTGAGCGTATCGAGGCGACGCTGGAGGCGATGGTGGTCGCCATCGCGCGCTACCAGCGGGTACTGATCAGCGTACCCTCCCCCCAGACCCGCAACCACCTCACGCGACGCTTCGCCCTTCTCGGTGTTCCCGACGATCGCCTGAGGCTGGTGGTCGCCGAGGCGGACGACACCTGGGCCCGCGACCATGGCCCCCTGGCGGTGGAGCGCGATGGCCAGCTGCTGCTGCACGACTATGCGTTCACCGGCTGGGGCGGCAAGTTTCCCGCCAACCGGGACAACACCCTGACCCGTCGCCTTGCCGAGGCCGGTATCTTCGCCTGCCCCGTCAGCGAACGCGGCCTGGTACTGGAGGGAGGCGCCATCGAGAGCGATGGTGCAGGCACTCTGCTGACCACCGAGGCCTGCCTGCTCAATCCCAACCGCAACCCCGGTCTCGACCGCCGCAGCGTGGAGGCATGGCTCCATCGAGATTTCGGTGTCACCCGAGTCCTGTGGCTGTCCAACGGCCACCTGGAGGGCGATGATACCGATAGCCACATCGACACCCTGGCACGCTTCTGCGACCCCCGCACCATCGCCTATGTACGCTGCGACGACGAGCAGGACCCACACTACCCGGCGCTGGCGGCCATGGAGGCTGAACTCGAGACACTCAGGCGCGCCGACGGCCAGCCCTACCGGCTGGTGCCCCTGCCCTGCCCGGCCCCATGCTGGGATCCCGAGGATGGCCATCGACTGCCGGCCACCTATGCCAACTTCCTGATCATCAACGGCGCCGTGCTGGTGCCTACCTACGCCGACGCCGCCGACACCCGGGCCCTCGCCGCCCTGGCCGAGGCGTTTCCGGACCGCGATATCGTGCCCATCGACTGTCGAAGCGTGATCCGCCAGCACGGCAGCCTGCACTGCCTGACCATGCAGCTGCCCCGCGGCAGCCTAAACATCCAGGCGACCGTAGAGATCTGAAGCGAGAGGCGCCGGGGATAGGTTGAAGAGGGGGTCCTACGCCAGGGATGGCGTCGGTAGCGTACAGGGAAGTATTCACAGCGCCCCCTCGGAAACCTGTCACCGGAGAAGCCACGAGAAACAAGTACCGAGGAGAAATCACCATGTCCCGCCATCTGAAAGTCGGCCTGGTCCAGCAACCCGGCTGGCCCGACAAGGCCAGAAGCCTCGCCGAGAGCGAGGCCGGCATTCGTGAGCTGGCCGCCGCCGGCGCCGAGCTGGTGATGCTGCAGGAACTGCATGCCACCCACTATTTCTGCCAGTACGAGGAGACCGAGCTGTTCGATCTGGCCGAACCCCTGGATGGCCCTACCGGCAGCCGACTGGCGGCACTGGCCGCCGAACTCGACATCGTGCTGGTCGGCTCGCTGTTCGAGCGCCGCGCCGCCGGTCTCTACCACAATACCGCCGTGGTCTATGACGGCAAGCTCGGCGCCGTCGGCCACTACCGCAAGATGCATATCCCCGACGACCCGGGCTTCTATGAGAAGTTCTATTTCACTCCAGGAGACGCCGACGGGGACGGACAGGGCTTCGCGCCCATCGATACCTCGATCGGCCGGCTCGGTGTGCTGGTGTGCTGGGATCAGTGGTATCCGGAAGCGGCGCGACTGATGGCCCTGGCCGGCGCCGAGCTGCTGCTCTACCCCACCGCCATCGGCTGGGACCCTGCCGATGACGATGACGAGAAGCAGCGGCAGAAGGATGCCTGGACACTGATCCAGCGCAGCCATGCCGTCGCCAATGGCGTGCCGGTCATGGTGGCCAACCGCATCGACCACGAGCCCGACCACTCCGGTGTTGGTCGTGGCATCGACTTCTGGGGCGGCAGCTTTATCGCCGGCCCCCAGGGGGAACTGCTGGCTCATGCCGGCTGCCAGGCCGAGCGCCTGATGGTCACCCTGGACATGGGTCGCGGCGAGGAGGTGAGGCGTATCTGGCCGTACCTCCGTGACCGTCGCGTTGACGCCTATCGCGATCTCACACGCCGTTATCGAGATTAAGAACGACTGCGTATCTGGCCGCTCTCTACCTGGCCGTGACCGCCGCGTTGACGCCTATCGCGATCTCACACGTCGTTATCGAGATTAAGAACGACTGCGTATCTGGCCACTCTCTACCTGGCCGTGACCGCCGCGTTGATGCCTATCGAGATCTCACCCGTCGCTATCGGGACTGATTATTCATCTTCCTCGGCGCGGGGCAGCACCCAGTTGAGGACAATGCCGACCAGGGCGGCCAGACTCACCCCCTGCAGGGTAAACTGACCGCCCCCCACCTGCATCCCGCCGATACCGAAGACCAGGATCAGCGAAATCACCACCAGGTTGCGCGGCGCCGTCAGCGAGTGACCCGCGCGCACCAGGGTATTCATGCCCACCACGGCGATGGAGCCGAACAGCAGGGTCATGATGCCCCCCATCACAGGCCCCGGAATGGTCTGGAGCAGTGCGCCCAACTTGGCGACGAAGGCAAGGGCGATGGCGGTGCAGGCCGCCACCAGCATGATGCGCGGGTCGAAGGCGCGGGTCAGGGTCACCGCTCCGGTGACCTCGGAATAGGTGGTGTTGGGTGGGCCGCCAAACAGCGCCGCCGCGACGGTGGCCAGGCCATCGCCCAGCAGGGTACGGTGCAGGCCGGGCTTCTCCAGGTAGTTCCTGCGGGTCACCGACCCGATGGCGACCATGTCACCGATATGCTCCACCGCCGGTGCGATCGCCACCGGAATCATGAACAGGATCGCCGCCCAGTGGAAGCTCGGCGCGGTAAATTCGGGAATCGACAGCCAGGCCGATTCATGCACCGGCGTGAAGTCCACCAGCCCCATGAGCAGCGCCAGTCCGTAGCCGGTGACGATGCCTCCCATGATCGGTATCAGGCGCACGATCCCGCGGCCAAAGACCGCCAGCACCAGGGTCACCAGCAGGCTGGCCATGGAGAGAAACAGCGCCGGGCCATAGTCGATATGGTCGCTGGTCTCGCCGGTCGCCATGCTCACCGCCACCGGCGCCAGGGCCAGGCCGATCACCATGATCACCGGCCCTACCACCACCGGCGGCAGCAGCCGATGCAGCCAGGCGGTTCCCTTGAGGCGCACCGCCTGGGAGATGACCACATATACGAAGCCGGCAGCCATCAGCCCGCCCAGGGTCGCCGATACCCCGAAGTTGGCGATCGAGCCCTGGATCGGCGCGATAAAGGCGAACGACGACGCCAGAAAGACCGGTACCGTCACTCTTGTCACACCGTGGAACAGAAGTGTCCCGATACCTGCGGTGAACAGCGCCACGCTGGGATCCAGACCGGTGAGCAAGGGCACCAGCACCAGGGCGCCAAAGGCAACAAACAGCATCTGCACGCCGGTCAGCAACGTACGTGGCAGGGAGGTGGCGGGTCGCGAGGCCGCGGAAATTGGCATGACAAGGCTCCTAGAATGGGTGGCTAGCGTATGCTCGCGCGGCATTCTAGCAGGTGGTCCTCCCTTGGGGGACGACCATTTCCGGCCATCCCCCATTGGCATCACGTCCCTCCACCATGAACCCGACGAGGCCATGCGTCGGAAGCTGTGAATCGAGCCAGCCTGTCACCTGTTGCTCGCCGTTGTCTTCAGAAAGGCAATGAGCCCGACTCGGCAGACGCCGAACCGGGCTCGCTCCTGGTTGAAAGGTCGTGGGTGCCGACAAGCAGTGGCAGGGTGCTGGGTGTCTCAGGCAAGGCCAGCGCAGGCGAACTTCGCGTCAGGCGACTCCTTCGCTGGTCACTCGCGAGACCCCGCGGCCATCCAGGCCTCCATCATCTCGTCGTAAGGCACCGTCGACCCCTGTGGCATCTCGTTGTCGAGCTTCGCCTTGGGGGAGCCTGGCTGGTCGAGCCAGTACTGCGGGTCCTGCTCGTCGTTGAGGTTGGGAGCATAGGTCGTGAAGACCTTGGCTCGCGCCAAGCGCGCCATGATGCTGTCGAGGTCACCTGCCAGGTTGTCGAGCGCCTCCTGAGGCGCGATATCACCGCTGACGGCCGGCGCCAGATTCTGCCACCACAACGGGGCCATGCGCGGATAATCCGGCACGTTGGTGGAGGAAGGCGTCCAGTTCGACTCATTCGGGCTGCGGTAGAACTCCACCAGTCCACCGAGTCTGGGCGCCATCTCGGTCATCTGTTGTGAGAAGACATCCGACTCGCGAATTGGCGTGAGCCCCTCCATGAGTTTCTCCAGCGACACCGTCTTGGAGACGGTGAACTGAGCGAACAGCCAGGCCGCGGTGCGTCGCTCCTCCGGCGTGGAGTCGAAGAACGTCCAGGAGCCCACATCCTGGTAACCTACCTTCATGCCCTCCTCCCAGTAGGGGCCGGTGGGCGACGGTGCCATGCGCCACTTGGGATTGCCCTCGTCATCGGTGACCGGCAGGCCCGGGTCCGTCATATCGGCAGTAAAGGCGGTGTACCAGAACATCTGCTGTGCGACATTGCCTTGAGCAGGCACCGGCCCCGCTTCACCGAAGGTCATGCCACTGGCTTCGGGAGGTGCGTACTTCTTGAGCCACTCCACCATCTTGGTCACGGCGAACACCGATGCCGGCGAGTTGGTGGCGCCTCCACGTGACACGCTGGCGCCGACCGGCTGGCTCTCCTCATTGACGCGAATACCCCAGTCATCCACGGGATTGCCGAAGGGCACCCCGGGACTGCCCATGCCCGCCATGGAGAGCCAGGAGTCATGGAAGCGCCAGCCAAGCGATGGATCACGGCGCCCATAATCCATATGCCCATAGACCTTGGTACCGTCGATCTCACCGACATGTTCGGTAAAGAACTCGGCGATATCCTCGTAGGCGGTCCAGTTCGTCGGCACCCCCAGGTCATAACCATAGATGTCACGGAACTGCGCCTGGAGATCCTCCCGCTGGAACCAGTCATGGCGGAACCAGTAGAGGTTGGCGAACTGTTGGGTGGGTAGCTGGTAGATGCTGCCATCTGGACCAGTGCCATACTGCAGGCCGATAAAGTCGTCCAGGTCCAGGGTCGGCAGAGTATAGTCGGCCCACTCATTCTGCATGGCATCGGAGATATTGATGGTGGTGCCGTAACGAATATGCGTCCCGATAGCGTCGGAGTCATTCACATAGGCATCGTAGATATTTCGCCCTGACTGCATCTGGGTCTGCATGTTATTGACCACATCACCCTCACCGATGATGTTATGGGTGACCTCGATACCCGTCAGTTCGCTGAATGCCTCGGCCAGTACATCCCGCTCGTAGATATGGGTGGTCAGGCCCTCGGCGACGGTGTTGATCTCCATGTCACGGAAGGGTTCGGCCGCCTTGGCGAACCACAGCAGCTCTTCGATCTGCTCCTCACGGGATAGCGTCGAGTTCTGGAAATGCTCATCGACAAGGCGTTCGGCAATGGCGCGTGCATCATGATCATCGGCATGCAAGGCCGTACTGGCCAGCGTGATGCTGGCAGCCAGAAGAGAGAGTCGCATTGTTATCGCTGTCATATTGACCTCTTTGGTTGTCGTCGTCCGTCCCTGGTCACTCGGCTCCGTGCGTTTCTGTCAGCCCCAGCGCATCAGGATCAACACCCAGAGCACCGATGCCCCCAGAGCCAGCCAGATGCTGAGGGGGGTGAAGCCCACTACCATCAGATGAATATAGGCCGCCGATAGCAGCCCGATGAAGAGCCGATCTCCACGTGTGGTCGAAATGGGCAGGAACCCCTTCCGCTCCACCGTTGGAGAGATGACCTCCCAGGCCGTCATGCCCGCCAGCATGGCGGCAATCACGGTAAAGAAGATCGTCGTTGGCGTGGTCCAGACCATCCACTCCATGTTTCGCCCCTCTCAGGTCCGCCCCAGGGCGAAGCCCTTGGCAATATGGTTGCGAACGAAATAGACCACCACGATGCCCGGCACGATCGTCAGCGCGCCGGCCGCCGCCAGAGCCCCCCAGTCGATGCCCGAGGCCCCTTTGGTCTGAGTCATTACCGAAGCGATGGGCTGAGCCCCGGTGGAGGTCAGCGTGCTGGCCAGCAGCAGCTCGACCCAGGAGAACATGAACAGGAAGAACAGGGTCACGCCGATACCCGAACTGATCATGGGGATGAAGATCTTCACGAAGAACGTTGGAAAGCTATAGCCATCGATAAAGGCCGTTTCGTCGATCTCCTTGGGCACCCCGCTCATGAAGCCCTCGAGAATCCATACCGCCAGTGGAATATTGAACAGGCAATGGGCCAGCGCCACCGCAATATGGGTATCGAACAGCCCGACCGTGTAGTAGAGCTGGAAATAGGGCAACAGGAAAACGGCCGGTGGTGCCATCAGGTTAGTCAACAGCCAGAAGAAGAGATGCTTGTCGCCGATGAACCGGTACCGGCTGAAGGCATAGGCGGCTGGAAGCGCGACCGCAATGCTGATCAACATGTTCATCAACACATAGGTGATCGAGTTCACGTAGCCCATATACCAGCTGGATTCGGTCAGGATCTTGGCGTAATGCTCGATGGTGAAGTTGTCGGGCCACAGGGTCAGTCCACCAAGGATCTCGGTATTGGACTGAAAGGACATGTTCAGCAGCCAGTAGATAGGCAGCAGAACGAAAAGGATATAGGCGGTCATCAGTGCCCGACGGCGCCACTGGCGAGAGGCCGGACGCGCCTTGCGACGCCGACGGTTGTTGGCGGCTGCCGCCTGCTGGCGTACCGCATCCGGGGTGGTGGGCACTGAATCGCGCATATCATGCCTCCCTATTGTTATCATCTTTTTGCATATTCATGATCGCCGTATAGAACACCCAGGTGACCAACAGGATGATCAGGAAGTAGATCAGCGAGAACGCCGCCGAGGGACCCAGGTCCTGCTGACCGATCGCCATGGTCGTCAACGACTGGCTCAGGAAGGTCGTGGAGCTGCCGGGGCCTCCCCCCGTAAGCACGAAGGGTTCGGCATAGATCATGAAGGAGTGCATGAAACGCAGCAGCACGCCGATCACCAGCACATTGGTAAGCTTGGGCAGCTGAATGTAGCGGAACACGGACCATTTCGAGGCACGGTCGATACGCGCCGCCTGGTAGTAGGCATCGGGGATAGAACGCAGACCGCTGTAGCAAAGCAGTGCGATCAGTGGCGTCCAGTGCCAGACATCCATCAGGATGATGGTCGCCCAGGCATCTACCGGACTCGAGGTGATGTTGTAGCCATAGCCAAGCTCCCGCAGGCTCCAGCCCAGCAGGCCGATATCCCCCCGCGAGAAAATCTGCCAGATGCTGCCGACCACGTTCCATGGAATCAGCAGTGGCATGGTCACCAGGATCAGCACGGCCGAGGCCTGCCACCCCTTCCTTGGCATTATGAGGGCAATACCGATCCCCAGTGGCACCTCGATGGCCAGCACGGTCAGCGAGAAGGCGAACTGACGCAACACGGCGGCCTGCAGCGCCGGATCATTGAGCATCTCCCTGAACCATTCGGTGCCCGTGAAGAAGCGGGTATTGGCGTCGAAGACGTCCTGTACCGAGTAGTTCACCACCGTCATCAGGGGAATAACGGCCGAAAAGGCCACCAGCAGGAGCATCGGCAGAATCAGCCACCAGGCGCGGTTGTTGTAAACCTTATTCATGGCCGACCTCCACGCGGTATTCATCGATGTAAAGGCCGAGTCGCTCATTGGGAAAACGCAGCCAGGCCTGGCCGGTCGGCGCAACCTGATCCTCTTCGATACGCGCCTTCAGCTCTATCCTGCCCAATGTCAGGTAGACGATCGAATAGGTCCCGAAGTCCTGAACGTGATTCACCCTCGCCTCCATCCCCCCCTCGACCCGCTCGGCATGCACCTCGATGAACTCCGGGCGAATACCAAGCTTGATGTTGGTGGACGTGGCATGGCTCACCGCATCATGAACGGCCTGCTCGACCGCCAGCTCGACGCTTCCGGCCATCACGTTCCCGCCCCTGGCCTCCACCTCCAGAAAGTTCATGCCAGGGCTGCCGATGAAGTATCCCACGAAGGTATGGTTAGGCCTCTCGAACAGCTCCCTTGGGGTTCCAAACTGCACGACCTGACCCTCATACATGACGGCGATCTTGTCGGCAAAGGTAGAGGCCTCGAGCTGGTCATGGGTCACGTAGACCATGGTGATCTCGAAACGCTGATGGATCTCCTTCAGCTTGCGACGCAGCTTCCACTTGAGCTGTGGGTCGATAACGGTGAGCGGCTCGTCGAAGAGGATGGCGGAGACATCCTCTCGCACAAGCCCCCTGCCCATGGAGACCTTCTGCTTTTCGTCCGCGGTAAGGTTCCTGGCCCTGCGCTTGAGCTGTGGCGTAAGCTCCAGCACCTCGGCGACCTCCATGACACGCTCATGGATACGCTGTGCCGGCGTCTTCACGTTGCGCAGTGGAAAGGCCAGGTTGTCATAGACCGTCATGGTGTCGTAGACCACGGGAAACTGGAAAACCTGAGCGATATTGCGCGCCTCGGGAGGCAGGTCATTAACCACTTCCCCGTCGAAGAGAACCTCGCCGCTGGAGGGCTCCAGCAAGCCCGAAATAATATTGAGAAGTGTCGATTTACCGCAGCCCGAAGGCCCCAGGAGGGCATAGGCGCCCCCCTGATGCCACACATGGTCCATCTCGCGGATGGCGTAGTCCTCCAGCGAGCGAGGGTCAGGAAGGTAGGTATGTGCCAGGGACTTCAAGGTAATCTCGGCCATGTCAGACTCCTCCCAGGTGGCTCGGTATATGCACCACCGCACCCTCAAGATCGAAGGCATAGATCTTGTGGGTAGGAAAATAGAGCGTCACGGGTGCATCGACACGAAATTCGTGAACCCCCTCGAGGTGCGCCGTCATGTGATACAGATCGTTGTGCACATGAAGAAACGTCTCGGACCCGCTGATCTCCGCCAGGTCGACTGTCATCTTCAGCTCGAT
Organism: Halomonas marinisediminis; assembly: GCF_004347715.1. Taxonomy (NCBI): domain Bacteria; kingdom Pseudomonadati; phylum Pseudomonadota; class Gammaproteobacteria; order Oceanospirillales; family Halomonadaceae; genus Halomonas; species Halomonas marinisediminis. The sequence continues at coordinate 47,543 of NZ_SLTR01000021.1, forward strand.
ATCACTCTCTGCCCGCGGCAGGAGAGAGATATGGGAGGCACGCACGCCAAAGCGGTACTCCCCGGGGGCGAGACCGCGCAGATCCTCATTGATGGGAAAATGCAGCGTCTTGTCGAAGGTCACCTCCCCGCCAGAGATAACCCCCTTAACGATGTTGATCGGGGGCTCGGAAAACAGCTCTGCGGCCAGGATGTCACGTGGACGATGATAGACATCTTCTGTCCGGCCATACTGCACCAGGCGTCCTTCATGCAGGACAGCGGTATTGCCACCCAGAGCCAGGGCCTCCCCGGGCTCTGTCGTGGCATATACCGCGATACAGTTGCGCTCACTGAACACCGAACGCAGCTCGTCGCGAAATTCCTCTCGGAGCTTGTAATCGAGGTTGACCAGCGGCTCATCGAAGAGCACGACATCGGCATCCTTCGCCAGCGCTCGCCCCATGGCGGTCCGTTGCTGCTGACCGCCGGAGAGCTCGAGAGGCTGGCGATCGAGAAGGTGCTCGATATGCAACATCTCGGCGACTTCCCTCACTCGCCGATCGATCTCGGCAGTGGCAACCTTGGCCAGCCTGAGGGGGGAAGCGATATTGTCGTAGACGGTGAGGGTCGGGTAATTGATGAACTGCTGATAGACCATCGAGACGTTACGCTTGCGCACGGAGCGTCCGGTCACGTCTTCGCCGTTCATCAGGATCCGACCCCGGGCAGGCGTATCCAGCCCGGCCATCAGCCGCATCAGTGTGGTCTTTCCCGCCAGCGTTCGTCCCAACAGAACATTGAACGAGCCCGGCTGGAGCTCCAGGTTCACGCCCGAGATATGAGTGGCACCACCGATTACCTGATCGATGTTTTCTAAAATCAATGACATACAGATCTCGACCGTTCGTTGTTATCGATTGTTTTCAGTGTCTGCTGAATACAACGTAGCCGAAATTCGGTTTCAAACACAAATGTCACCAACCGAAAATGACGCTACCGCCCCACCGATAGGCCAGGACGCACGAAGAACACTCTGTTAGTGCATGCTTTTTTTATTTACTGAACTTTCGTCCAATAGACGTTTAGAGGAGAAAAGGCGGGGCCGTCGATTCCGCGACATGATCGAAAACGAACATTTCGCAGCATCGAGAACTTAACGAAGCACGGTAGATAGGAAGCGACACACACGACGCCCGCTACCACGGACGGGTAACGGGTGTCGGCATCAGGGGTAACTCGGTAGAGACGTAAGGCCGTTCAACGAGTACCGAAGATCTTGTCTCCGGCGTCGCCCAGCCCCGGGACGATATAGCCGTTCTCGTCGAGGCGCTCATCCACCCCGGCGGTATAGATCTCGATATCGGGGTAGGCGTCCTGTACCCGCTTGATACCCTCGGGAGCAGCCACCAGCACGATCACCTTCATATGCTTGCAGCCCCGCTCCCGCAGCATGTCCAGCGTTGCCACCATGGTGCCGCCGGTGGCCAGCATGGGGTCGATAACGATGGCCATGCGCTCGTCGAGCCCCTTGGCGAACTTGGCGAAATAGGGCACCGGCTCGAGGGTCTCCTCGTCCCGATAGAGGCCTACCACGCTGATCCGGGCACTGGGAATCAGGTCGGTGACACCATCAAGCATGCCCAGACCGGCACGCAGGATCGGCACGATGGTGACCTTCTTGCCCTTGAGCAGTTGAACCGGGATCTTCTCGCCACTCCAGCCATCGATATCTTGGGTCTGAAGCTCCAGATCCTGGGTCGCCTCGTAGGTGAGCAGCTTGGCCAGTTCGCCGGCCAGTTCACGAAAGCTCTTGGTGCTGATACCGGCTTCACGCATCAGGCCCAGCTTGTGCTGGACCAGGGGGTGCTGGATGGCATGGACGCTCATGGGCGGAACCTCTTAGGTAGTACAGCGAGAGTTACGGGCGGCGGAACCCATCGACCTTGGTCGCATGGACCCGGGCGACAAATTGCGCGCCATTCTACTCGCATCCTGCGTTGAGGTTAAGGCGTACTCTCATCGATGCGCTCGGGTAGCTGCCAGTCGATGGGCTCACGGCCGTGTTCGGCGAGAAACGCATTGGCCCGGGAGAAGTGATGGCTGCCGAAGAAGCCGCGGTAGGCCGAGAGCGGCGAAGGGTGTGGCGACTCCAGCACCAGATGGCGCGAGCGGTCCACCAGCGTTCTCTTCTGACGGGCATGGCTGCCCCACAGCAGGAATACCGAGGGCTCGGCGTGGGCACTGACGGTCTCGATCGCACGGTCGGTGAAGGCCTCCCAGCCGCGTCCCCGATGCGAGCCGGCGCAGCCCTGCTCCACCGTCAACGAGGTGTTGAGCAACAGCACGCCCTGGCGCGCCCAGTGCTCCAGGTTACCGTGGGACACGGGTGTGAAACCGACGTCTGCCTCGAGCTCCTTGTAGATATTGACAAGGGAGGGCGGCGTGCGCACGCCAGGCTTCACCGAGAAGCACAGTCCATGCGCCTGACCGGGGCCGTGATAGGGGTCCTGGCCGAGGATCACGACCTTGACCCTCTCCAGCGGTGTCAGTTCGAAGGCTCGAAACCACTCCGAGGAGTGCGGGTAGATCACCTTTCTGGCCGCCTTCTCGGCGGCCAGGAAGTCGCGCAGCGCCTGCATGTAGGGCGCCTGAAACTCCTCCTCCAGCCACTGCTGCCAGCTGGCGGGTAATGGTGCAGCCATCCCCGGCCCTCCTCGCCTCAGCGCTTGACCTGATCGACCAGCGGCTCGACATAAGCCACACCCATATCCCATGGGAACTGGATCCAGCACTCCTGAGCCACCTCGGTCAGATACTGGTCGACCAGGGGCTTGCCCTCGGGCTTGGCGTAGACGGTCACGAAGTGCGCACGCGGCAGCATCTCGCGCACCTTGCGTGCGGTCTTGCCGGTATCCACCAGATCATCGACCAGCAGCCAGCCGTCGCCGTCATGGTCGACACCCTTCAGGACATCGAGTCCGCCCTGTTCCATATGGTCATAGCTCTTGATGCAGACGGTGTCGATCACGCGAACATTGAGTTCGCGGGCAATCAGCGCTGCGGGAATCAGGCCGCCGCGCGTGATGGCGATGACCCCTTTGAAGTCGCGCTCCACCAGGCGGCGGCAGAGCTCGCGCACGTCGCGGTGCAGCTGATCCCAGGAGACGGTGAAGTGTTGGTGGTAGCGGTTGGTGCTCATGACGTTACTCGTCCTCGGTGAAGGAGCAGACGGCGAAGACGCTGTACTTGGCCTCGCGGATGCGCTGCGACCCACCGAGATCAGGCAGATCGACGATGGTGGCGGTCTCCACCACTTGGCCACCGCTGCGGCTGATCAGCTTGGCCGCGGCCAGCATGGTACCGCCGGTAGCGATCAGGTCATCGACGATCAGGATGCGATCACCGCTCTGAAAGGCGTCGGAGTGCAGTTCCACCTCGGCCTCGCCGTACTCCAGGGTATAGGTCTCGCTGATGGTACGAAACGGCAGCTTGCCCTTCTTGCGCACCGGCACGAAGCTGCATCCCAGCTCATAGGCCAGCGGTGCACCGACGATGAAGCCGCGTGCATCGATGGCCGCCACGGCATCGATGTCCATCTCCTGGTAGCGATGCACGAAACTGTCGATCAGTTTGCGAAAGGCCGCACTGTTCTGCAGCAGCGGGGTGATATCGCGGAAGTTCACCCCTGGGTTGGGCCAGTCGGGAACGGTGCGAATGACGGACTTGATATAGTCGCCGTAGATGCTCATGACGGTTCTCGGTAGTGAGTGTTCGTTCAGTCGAGGAACAGGAACTTGGCGGCAAACAGCAGGGCCAGCACGATCACCGCGGGGTTGAGATCGCGGAAGCGGCCCGACAACGCCTTGATGGCAACGAAGCTGATGAAGCCCAGCGCAATCCCTTCCGCGATGGAGAAGGTCAGCGGCATGGCCAGGGCAGCGATCAACACCGGCGCGGCATCCGTGGGATCATCCCAGTTGGCGTGAGCCAGGCTGCTGGCCATCAACACCGCCACATAGAGCAGTGCGCCGGCGGTGGCATAGGCCGGGATGGAACCCGCCAGCGGGGCGAAGAACAGGCTGATCAGGAACAGCACGGCCACCACCACGGCGGTGAGGCCGGTGCGCCCGCCCGAGACGATGCCGGCGGTGGACTCCACATAACTGGTGGTGGTGGAGGTACCCAGCACGGCGCCGGCCATGGAGGCCGTACTGTCGGCCATCATGGCGCGACCGATGCGCGGCAGCTTGCCCTCCTTGTCCAGCAGTCCCCCCTTGTGGGCCACGCCGATCAGGGTGCCGGAGGTGTCGAACAGATCGACGAACAGGAAGGCGAAGATCACGCTCAGCATGGCGATATCCAGCGCCCCGGCCAGGTCCAGCGCCATGAAGGTGGGCAGGATGGAGGGCGGCATGGACATCAGGCCACCATACTCGTTATGCCCCAGCAGCATGGAGAGCACGGTGATGCCGAGGATACCGATCATCACCGCGCCGGTGACCCGCATGTAGGAAAGCGCGGTTATCACGAAGAAGCCCAGCAAGGCATATAGTGCCGAGGGCTCGGAGAGGTCCCCCACCGACACGTAGGTGGCCGGATTGGCGACCACGATGCCGGCATTCTTCATGGCGATCATTGCCAGGAACAGGCCGATACCGGCCGCGATGCCAAGACGCAGCGAGAGCGGAATCGAGTTGATGATCCATTCACGCACCCGGAAGATGCTGAGCAGCAGGAAGATAAGCCCCGAGAAGAACACCGCCCCGAGGGCCGCCTCCCAGGTGTAGCCCATGCCGAGCACCACACCGTAGGTAAAGAAGGCGTTGAGTCCCATGCCCGGCGCCTGGGCGATGGGGTAGTTGGCCCACAGCCCCATCACCAGACAGCCCAGTGCCGCAGCCAGGCAGGTCGCCACGAAGACCGCACCATAGTCCATGCCGGCCTCGGAGAGGATGCTGGGGTTGACGAAGATGATATAGGCCATCGTCAGGAAGGTGGTGATCCCCGCGATGACCTCGGTCTTGATGCTGGTGCTGTGCTCGGCTAGCTTGAAATGCTTGTCTATCAGGCTCTTCATGGGGCTCGTTCCTGCGCGCGTGGACGGTATGGGAGTTCCGGGGGGCGGGAAAAGCGGCACATGGTACCCAAAGCCCTCCGTTGATGCGAGGCGACCGCCTATTCGGCGGTCTTCAATCCTGCACTCTGTATAAGCAACTCATGGGGCAATCGCCAGTCCGTCCACCAACGCCTTCTCGACGTCACTATTCGGTCGCCCTGGTCGCCAGCACCCGCTCGACCGTCTCGACGATCGCCTGGGTCTGGGGATCGATCTCGATATTGACCCAGTCACCCGGCACACGCTCCCCCAGGGTGGTGCGCTGCAGTGTCTCGGGAATCAGGTCGACACAGAAGCGCGGCCCCTGCCCGCCGGTGGCCCGGCGTACCTCACCGATGGTAAGGCTCGCCCCATCCACACCGATATACCCCTTGTCGAACAGGAAGCGTCCCAGGGCATGCGGCAGCTCGAACCATAGCCGGCGGTTGTTGGGCGCCTCATCGAGCTCGACCAGCTCAGCCTGCGCCATGATATGCCCCGACATCGCGTGGCCACCGACCTCATCACCGAAGCGCGCGGCCCGCTCGATATTGACGCGATCCCCCACCCCCAGAGTGCCGAGATTGGTGACCCGCAGCGTCTCGCGCATCAGATCGAAGCTCACCCCTTCCTCGGCGATGGCGGTTACCGTCAGGCAGACCCCGTTGTGGGCCACCGAGGCGCCGACCTCCAGCCCACTGCGCAGCGCTTCCGGCAACAGGACAACATGGGTTCGGAAGGCCTCGGCCTCATGGATGGCCACCACCTCGGCGGTGCCCTGCACGATGCCAGTGAACATGATGTCTCCTTGGCTGCTGGTGCCCCCGTACGGGGCGGAAAGAGGCATGAGTGTAGGAAATTCTTCCCCTCCCCGTCCATCGCCGTGCAATTCCACAATATCCACTGGAAAACACGCCATCGACAAAGCATGTTGTGGCACCAGGCGGCATCCAACAGGATGCCATGCGGCAGGATTGACAGGTCGAAGGCCTGCCCCTATGCTTGCCGGCTACATTGAACGGCGCCGATTTGAACCCGGCTTGCGGGCGCCCGCGGCATGACTCGATCAAGCCGTGAAGTGCAGCTAAAAGGGTGTGTCCAGCGTTGATGGCCACCCGCCAGGGTGGCCTTTTTTTGCCCCCATCCTGCACCGCCCGCCTCGGCGCCCCCAGCGGTGGCATCCATGATCCGACTCCACAACGTTTCCAAGACCTACCAGCTCAAGGGACGCCGTGATGGCGTCGCCCGAAGCGTCCAGGCACTCAAGCAGGTCGACTTCCACGTGCCTGCGGGCCAAATCCATGGCGTGATCGGCCTCTCCGGGGCCGGCAAGTCGACGCTGATTCGCTGTGTCAACCTTCTCGAGCGCCCCACTACGGGCACCGTCACCGTCGATGGGCGGGAGCTCACCGGCCTGTCGCGTCAGGCGCTCAACCAGGCGCGGCACGGCATGGGCATGATCTTTCAGCACTTCAACCTGCTGACCAATCGCACGGTCTTCGCCAACGTCGCCCTCCCCCTGGAGCTGATGGGCATGCCACGCTCCGAGATCCGCAGCCGCGTCACCCCCCTGCTGGAGCTGGTCGGCCTCGCCGACAAGGCCAGCCAGCACCCGGCCCAGCTCTCCGGCGGTCAGAAGCAGCGCGTGGCCATCGCGCGCGCCCTGGCCAGCCGTCCCAAGGTACTGCTGTGCGACGAGGCGACCTCGGCCCTCGACCCCCAGACCACCGGCTCGATCCTCGCCCTGCTGCGCGATATCAACCAGCAGCTCGGCCTGACCATCCTGCTGATTACCCATGAGATGGAGGTGGTCAAGTCGATCTGCCATCGCGTCAGCCTGATCTCCGACGGCGAGCTGGTGGAAGAGGCCGAGGTGGGCGACTTCTTCACCTCACCCAGCACGCATCTGGGGCGTGAGTTCCTCAATGACTTTCTCAAGCTGGAGCCTCCGCGCGCCCTTATCGAGCGCCTCGAAGAGTCACCGGGCCCGCACACTCACCCGGTGGTGCGGCTGGCCTTCCGTGGCGATGCCGTGGCCGCACCGCTGGTCTCGCGCCTGGCCAGAGAGTGCGGCGTCGATGTCAGCATCCTTCAGGCCAAGGTGGAATCGATCCAGGAGCGCACGCTGGGCCTGATGATCGCCGAACTCATGGGTCCTGCGGCCAAGACCCGCGAGGCCCTCGACTATCTCGAATCCCACGACCTGAAGGTGGAGGTGCTCGGCCATGTCCAGCGCGATGCTTGAACTGATTCTCAAGGCAACACTCGACACCCTCTATATGGTGGGCATCTCGGGGGTGATCTCAGCCCTGGCGGGCATCCCGCTGGGAGTGCTGCTCTATGTCACCCGTCCTGGCCAGGTGCTGGCCCAGCCGGTGCTCAACAGTGTACTGGGCATCGTCACCAATATCGGCCGTTCCATCCCCTTCATCATCCTGATGGTGGCGATCATCCCCTTCACGCGCATGCTCGTGGGCACCTCCATCGGCACCAACGCCGCCGCGGTGCCACTGACCATCGCCGCGATTCCCTTTATCGCACGCCTGGTGGAGGGTGCGCTCAACGAGATCAACCCGGGCCTGGTCGAGGCTGCCCAGTCGATGGGCGCCACTCCCTGGCAGATCATTCACAAGGTACTGCTGCCGGAGGCCAGGGGCGGCATCTTCACCGCCCTTACCGTTACCATCGTGACCCTGGTGAGCTACTCGGCCATGGCCGGTGCCGTCGGTGGCGGCGGCCTGGGCGACCTGGGCATCCGCTACGGCTACAATCGCTTCAACCCCACCATCATGCTGATTACCGTGGCGATCCTGGTCGTCATGGTGCAGGGCTTTCAGAGCCTGGGGGATTATCTGGTGCGCAAGAGCGATCATAAATAGCCAAATGCTATTTAAATTTTTATTCTTATTTCGTTATCATCACCTACACCGACTCGAGACCTGGAGATTCCGTTTCATGCACAAGACACTGCTCACTACCGCCCTCGCTTCCGCCCTGGCCCTGGGCGCCGGCGCCGTCCTCGCCGACGATCACGCCATCAAGGTCGGCACCGTCGCCGGCCCCGAGACCCAGGTGATGGAGGTCGCCGCCCAGATCGCCCAGCGCGAGTATGGCCTCGAGGTTGAGATCATCGAGTTCACCGACTATGTCACCCCCAATGCCGCCCTAGCCGACGGCAGCCTCGACGCCAACGCCTACCAGCACGAGCCCTACATGCGCTCCATGGTGGAGGATCGTGGCTACGACTTCGCCGTCGCCGGCTACACCTTCGTCTACCCCATCGGCGCCTACTCCGACAAGTACGACAGCATCGAGGAGCTCCCGGACGGCGCCACCATCGCCCTGCCCAACGACCCCTCGAACGAGGGTCGCTCTCTGATCCTGATGCATAATCTGGGACTGCTGGAGCTGGCGGATCCCGAGAACCTCGAAGCCACCCCGCTGGATATCGCCGCCAATCCGCGCGACTTCGAGTTCCGCGAGATCGAGGCCGCCCAGCTGCCGCGGGTACTGCCCGATGTGGACATGGCCTTTATCAACAACACCTTCGCCCAGCCGGCCGGCCTGACCCTGGATGATGCCCTGATCAAGGAGGGTCCGGAGTCCCCCTACGTCAACCTGATCGCCGTGCGTGGCGGTGACGAGGAGCGTGAGGCGATCCAGCAGCTGGTCAAGGCCTATCAGACCGAAGCGGTCGAGGCCAAGGCCGAGGAGCTGTTTGGCGCTCAGGCGGTACCCGGCTGGAAGTAAGGTAGCTTGATTGCCTGCCGCGAGGGGCGCCGGGGGCAAGCCGAAGAGGAGGTCCTACGCCATGGACGGCGTCGGTAGCGCCCAGGGAAGGGTTCACAGCGCCTCCTCGAAGGCTTGGCGACGGATCAGCCCCGAGTGACGAATGACTCGGATAGCTAAAGGGCCGGCCGCAAGGCCGGCCCTTGCGTTTCAAGGAGCCAAGATGACACCCGACTACTCGCTGCTGAACCGCCAACTGGCGGCGCTGCTGGATACCCGTGACTGGCTGACCAATAGCGCCCAGACCTGCGCCTTTATCATGGAGCAGGTAGCCGACCTTAACTGGGTCGGCTTCTATCTACAGGGCGAGCCCGAACTGCTTACCCTGGGCCCCTTCCAGGGCAAGCCGGCCTGCCACCCGATCCCCTTCAGCAAGGGGGTGTGTGGTGCCGCGGCACGCACTCGCACCACCCAGCGGGTGGATGACGTCCACGCCGTGGTCGACCATATCGCCTGCGATGCAGCATCGCGGTCCGAGCTGGTCGTACCGGTCATCGTGAACGATCACCTGTGGGGCGTGCTTGATCTGGACAGCCCGCGGCAAGCCCGCTTCAATGCCGCCGACCGGGAGGGAGTCGAGGCCCTGGTCGCCACCTTTATCGAGCGCACCGACCTCACCTAGCACGCCTGCATAGCAAATCACCCCCGCAGCGAGGCTGCGGGGGTGATTCGAAGTCTGGTAGGACCAGGCGGATTTGAACCGCCGACCTCCACGATGTCAACGTGGCGCTCTAACCAACTGAGCTATGGTCCTGAAACGGATGCTGCCAGAGATGAGACTTGGTAGGACCAGGCGGATTTGAACCGCCGACCTCCACGATGTCAACGTGGCGCTCTAACCAACTGAGCTATGGTCCTGCATCTCGTCTGCCGCATGGCATCATGCGTGGCAACGGATGCGTATTCTACCCATCCATTCCGAAAATGCAAGCCCAATATTCCCGCCAAGGCCGAGGAATCAGCATCTTGGCCCGGCACAGGACTACTGGGTGCGCACCCGCTCGACGGCCTCCTTCCAGCCGGCATAGAGGCGCTCACGCTCCCCTTCGTCCATCTGCGGCGAAAATCGCCTTTCACACCGCCAGAGCCCGGCAATCTCCTCGAGGTCGCGATACCAACCCAGGCGCAGGCCGGCAAGATAGGCCGCGCCGAGTGCCGTGGTCTCCAGCACCGTCGGCCGATCCACCGAGACACCGAGCATGTCAGCGAGAAACTGCATCACCCAATTGTTGGCGACCATGCCGCCATCGACCCTCAGGATGCCCGGGGATGCCGCCATATCGTCATCCATGCACGCCTGCAGGTCCCGAGTCTGATAGCAGACGGCCTGCAGCCCGGCGGCCACGATCTCCGCAATCCCGGTGTCCCGGGTCAGACCAAGAATGGCACCTCGTGCCCTGGGATCCCAGTGCGGTGCCCCGAGACCGGTAAAGGCCGGCACCAGATAGACGCTGTGCCCACTGCGGGTCTGGCAGGCCAGGGCTTCCGTCTCGGCGGCATCGGCAAACAGCCGCAGGCCGTCTCGCAACCACTGCACGGTGGCCCCCGCCACGAAGATGCTGCCCTCCATGGCGTAGGTGGGCTTGCCATTCAACCGGTAGGCCACCGTGGTCAGCAGGCGATTGCGCGAGACCTCGGGGCTCTCCCCGGTGTTGACGATCATGAAGCAGCCGGTGCCATAGGTACTCTTGCCCATGCCCGGCGAGAAGCAGGCCTGTCCGACCAGGGCGGCCTGCTGGTCGCCCGCCACCCCCGCGATGGGCAGCTCATGCCCCAGCCACTGGCGCTCCAGCACACCAAAGTCGTCGCTGGAGTCCTTGACCTCGGGCAGCAGGCTCGCCGGAATATCGAACAGGGCCAGCAGCGCCTCGTCCCAGCACTGTTCATGAATATTGAACAGGGCCGTACGCGAGGCGTTGGTGGCATCGGTGGCATGCACTCGACCACCGGTCAGACGCCAGATCAGAAAAGTATCGACGGTGCCGAAGGCCAGCTCGCCACGCTCGGCCCGGGCCCGGGCATCAGGCACCTCGTCGAGCAGCCAGGCCAGCTTGGTGGCCGAGAAGTAGGGGTCGATCAGCAAACCCGTTCGCGCCTGAACATCATCAAGATGCCCCGCCCGGCGCAAGGCATGGCACGCCTCGTCGGTGCGGCGGTCCTGCCAGACGATGGCGTTGTATAGCGGCTGCCCGGTGTTCCGATCCCACACCAGGGTCGTCTCGCGCTGATTGGTAATACCGACCCCGGCGATCGCCTGGGGGGGCACCCCCGCCTCGGCCAGCACCTCGCGACAGGTGGCGAGCACGCTCTCCCAGATATCCTCGGGGTCATGCTCAATCCAGCCATCGTGGGGAAAGTGCTGGGGAAACTCACGCTGTGCCGAAGCCACGCACACCCCATGGCGATCGAAGAGGATTGCGCGGGAGCTGGTAGTGCCCTGGTCGATGGCCAGAAGGTATGAAGCCATGGCAAGCATCCTGTGACGGGGTTAATGGCAAAACTGGGCGAAGCCCTGACGGCAATGTTCGTTTATGATCATTCAGACTACTCCAGTCGATCACCGCGCTCAAACGCCAACGCACCGACACACCGCCGGCGACGGCCGTGGCGATGAAGGCGATGAAAAAAATTCCGGGAAGCCGAGGAGACCCCATGAACCAACAGCAACGCCAGGACGCGATCATCGAGCTGGTGCGTCGCCAGGGCTATGCCAGTATCGAGCAGCTCACCGAACACTTCGCGGTCACGCCCCAGACCATCCGCCGCGACCTCAACACCCTCTCCGCCGAGGGGCGCATCCGCCGCGTCCATGGTGGGGCTGGGCTGGAGTCGAGCACCGTCAATACGGCCTACTCGACCCGCAAGACCCTCAACCTCGAGGCCAAGCAGCGTATCGCTGCCCTGCTCGCCCGACACGTGCCCGACCACTCCTCGCTGTTCATCAACATCGGTACCAGCAACGAGGTGATCGCCGAGGCACTGCTCGCCCACCAGGGGCTGGAGGTGATCACCAACAATCTCAATGTGGCGGCGATTCTCCAGCACAAGGAGGACTTCAACGTGATCATCGCCGGCGGTCAGGTCCGCTCCCGCGATGGCGGCATCATCGGCGAGGCGACCATCGACTTCATCAACCAGTTCAAGGTCGACTTCGGCATCATCGGCATCAGCGGCATCGACGAGGATGGCTCACTGCTGGAGTTCGACTATCAGGAAGTGCGTGTCGCACAGGCCATCATCCGCAACTCCCGCAAGATCTTTCTGGCCACCGACCACTCCAAGTTCCAGCGCAACCCGGTGGTTCGACAGGGCAACCTGACCCAGCTCGACGCCCTGTTTACCGACCGCACACCACCCGACGCCATCTGCCGCCTGCTCGAGCAGCATGATGTAGCACTGCATATCGCCTGACTCCCCCTTTCTCGCCCGACGCGCACACGCTGGTCTGCCAGGCTAGAGTCCAGGCCCCGCCTTGATGTTCGTTTTGTTTTCGTCTATTTTCGAATTCAAACATCATGCGACGCCGGATACTCCGGAAGGAAGCCCCATGAACGATACGTCCGATGAGGTGCTCGACCTCTTCGTGATCGGCGGCGGCATCAACGGTAGCGGCATTGCCAACGATGCCGCCGGCCGTGGCCTGTCGGTAGGCCTGTGCGAGCAGGGGGACCTCGCCGGCGCCACCTCGTCGGCCAGCAGCAAGCTGATCCACGGCGGCTTGCGCTATCTGGAGCATCACGAGTTTCGACTGGTACGTGAGGCCCTGCGCGAGCGCGAGGTGCTGCTCGCCAAGGCCCCGCATATCATCTGGCCACTGCGCTTCATCCTCCCCCACCGCTCTCACCTGCGTCCGACCTGGATGCTGCGTGCCGGGCTGTTCCTTTACGACCATCTCGGCAAACGCAAGAAACTGCCTGGCTCACGGGCCATCACGCTTACTCCAGACCTGGGCCTGATTCCCGAGATCACCCGCGGCTTCGAATACTCCGACTGCTGGGTGGATGACGCCCGCCTGGTGGTGCTGAATGCCATCCAGGCTCGCGACAACGGCGCCGAGATCATGGTCGGTACACGCTGTACCGGGGTCAAAGAGGCGGAGGGTCAATGGGAGATCGAGCTGGAAGAGTCCGATTCGGGCCGGCGCCTGACCCGGCGTTGCCGCACCCTGGTCAACGCCGCCGGCCCATGGGTGGAAGAGGTGGTAAGTCGCCAGGCCAGAAGGGCTTCACGCTACGGGGTGCGCCTGATCCAGGGCAGCCATCTGGTGGTGCCCCGGCTCAACCGGGATGAGCGGGCGTTTATCCTTCAGAACACCGACGGTCGCATCGTCTTCGTGCTGCCCTATGATCAGGAGTTCAGCCTGATCGGCACGACCGATCGGCGCTACCGGGGCGATCCCGCCAAGGTCGAAGCCAGCGAGGAGGAGGTCGACTACCTGCTCTCGGTGATCAACGCTCATTTCACCGCCCGGCTTACCCGTGATGACGTAATCCGCACCTTCTCCGGCGTACGCCCACTGTGTGACGACGAGTCGGCGGATCCTTCGGCCATGACCCGGGACTACACCCTCGACCTAGACACCCGGGGCGCCCCCTTGCTCTCGGTATTCGGCGGCAAGATCACCACCTACCGCAAGCTCGCCGAGGCGGCCCTGACGGCCCTGAACCCATATCTACCAGGGATGGCCGCCGCCTGGACCGCCACCACCCCACTGCCGGGGGGGGATATCGGCGACCAGGCCGGCTTCGAGGCACACCTGCTGACGACCTACCCCTTTCTGGACACCGCCCAGGCGCGGCGCTTTGCACGCACCTATGGCAGCCTGTGCCACAACTTTCTCGACGGCAAGGACTCCCAGGCCGCTCTCGGCGAGGCGTTCGGCGCCGGGCTGACGGCCGCCGAGGTGGACTACCTTATCGAACGGGAGTGGGCTCGCTCCCTCGATGACATCCTGTGGCGGCGAACCAAGCTCGGACTGAGCCTGACAGCCAACCAGCAACAACGGCTGGATCACTACCTGGCCCGACGGATCAGCCACCACCCGGGACAGCAGGCGCCGACGGCAAGGGGGTGATGCTCGCCGGGCTGAGCGGCTCGCGCTCGCGATGCCGGCTCAGCTCACGCCCCTCCAGGGCGGTCAGCAGAATCTGCAACGGATCTCCGTGGCTGACCAGCAGGATGCTCTCCCCGTTATGGCGCCGCTCCAGCTCGGCGATCACCGCACGCATCCGTGCCGCCACCTCGACCACGCTCTCCACCCCCGCCTGGTGATGGCCCGGGTCGCGGGCATCACTGGCCCAGACCTCGGCATAGCGGTCATCCTGTTCGCCCTCGAGACTACCGAAGTGGCGTTCACGCAGGCGTGGTTCGGCGTCGAGCGCGAGCCCGAAGTGCCCTGCGATGCGCTCTGCCGTCTCGCTGGTACGCCGAAAGTCCGAATGCAGGATGCGGTCGGGGACCGCCCAGTGCCAGACAGACAGCAGACGATCGAGCTGCTGTTGCCCCTGGCGGGAGAGGCCGTAATCGGCCAGTCCGCGTTCCGGCGAGCTGATGATCACTCCCTGCTGGTTGGCCAGGCTGTGGCCATGGCGCATCAGCAGGTAACGGTTCTGCCACTGATCTGTCACGGCAGGGAAAGTGGTTGACATGCTTTCATCCCGAACTCTAGATTGGGTTGATGGTATTCGGAATCAATCATCCACATGTCGATTTCCGAACGCGTCACACAACAATAATCTCACGAGGCACACCATGATCCACCCTCCTTTCCGGTCTCGAAAGCTCCCGCTCGCCACGCTGGCCCTCTCCTCGCTGCTGCCCCTCTCCCTGCTGGCCGCGACCCAGGCCCAGGCTCAGGAGGAGTGCGAACGCGGCGCCCTGGATGCTATCTACTGTGACGAGAACGGCGACATGGTCGCCGACCGCCCGACCGACGAGTCCGAGTGGGCCGACCCCGACACCCTGATCTTCGCCTACACCCCGGTGGAAGATCCGGCGATCTATTCCGATATCTGGCAGCCATTCATCGAGCATCTCGAGGAGGTGACCGGACGCGATGTACGCTTCTTCGCCGTGCAGTCCAACTCTGCTCAGGTCGAGGCGATGCGCAGCGGCCGCCTGCATATTGCCGGCTTCTCCACCGGCCCCACCCCCTTCGCCGTCAATCTGGCGGGGGCCGTACCCTTCGCGCTGATGGGGTCCGACGACGGTCGCTTCGGCTACACCCTTCAGCTCTATACTCACGTCGACTCCGGCATCGACGATCTGGAGGATCTCAAGGGCAAGCGGGTTGCCCATACCTCGCCCACCTCCAACTCCGGCAACCAGGCGCCGCGTGCCCTGTTCCCCGAGATGGGCATCGTTCCCGGAGAGGACTATGAGGTGGTCTACTCCGGGAGCCACGACCAGTCCATGCTAGGGGTGGTGGCGCAGGACTATGATGCCGCCCCGGTCGCCTCGGAGGTCGTCGAGCGCATGGCCGCTCGTGGCCTGTATGACCCGGATGATGTCAAGATCCTCTACGAGTCGGATAGTTTCCCGACTACCTCCTACAACTATGCCCATAACCTGCACCCTGACCTGGTCGACAGGATCGAGGAGGCCTTCTTCAGCTTCGACTTCGCCGGCACCGAGCTGGGTGAGGAGTTCGAGGGGGTCGAGAAATTTATTCCCATCAACTATCAGGAGCACTGGAAGGTGATCCGCACCATCCAGAGTGCCAACGGGGTCGAGTACACCCCCGATAACCTCGAGTAATCCTCGCTGACAAGACGACGCCGGCCGGCTCTAAGGCCGGCGTCTCTGTCACTCCGTCGCTCCTTCGCCTGCCTGGATCCGCCGATGCTGGAGATAACCAACCTGATCAAGCGTTACGGTCAGGACGAGCCCGTGCTCAAGGGGCTCGATCTTGCCGTGGAGGGCGATAGTGTCGTCGCCATCGTCGGCGCCTCAGGCGCAGGGAAGAGCACCCTGCTGCGCTGCATTAACCGCCTCGTGGAGCCCACCTCGGGGTCGATCAGGCTCAACGGCACCGAGATCATCAACCTGCGCCAGCGGGAGCTCCGCCGCGTGCGACGCAAGATAGGCATGGTCTTCCAGGGCTTCAACCTGATCGACCGCCTCACCGTGATGGAGAACGTGCTGGCCGGCCGACTGGGCTACGTCAGCCTCTTCCAGGCCGTGACACGTCGTTTTCCGGCGGAGGATATCGAGCGCGCCTTCGTACTGATGGAACGCGTGGGGATCGCTCACTATGCCAACAAGCGTGCCGACGAACTCTCCGGTGGTGAGCGCCAACGGGTAGGGGTGGTGCGTGCGTTGATGCAGGAACCGGAGGTGCTGCTGGCCGACGAGCCCACGGCATCACTGGACCCACGCACCTCGGAACAGATCATGATGCTGCTGCAGAGCCTGGCCAGCGAGCTATCACTCCCGGTACTGATCAATATCCATAACGTGGCCCAGGCCAGGAGCTACACCGACCGTATCGTCGGCCTGAGACACGGCACCATGATCTTCGATGGCACGCCCGGCGAGTTCGAAAAGGAGGCACTGGACGCCATCTACGGCGGCATCGAGTCGCCGGAAGACGCGACCACGACACCCGAGACGGGCACGGAGGAGCGGGAGACCGATCATGACCGGACCTGATCCCGGCGAGAAGCGCGGCGCCCGCGCCTGGCGCAAGCCATCCTTTATCGCCAACCCCCTGTTGCGCTATGGCCTGCTGGTCCTGCTGGCTGGCTATCTGAGCTGGGCACTGGCCACCCTGCCCTTCAACTGGGAGCGCATCGGCGAAGGGCTGCCACGGGCGGCGAGCATCTTCGGTGGAGGCTTTCCGCCGAACTTCTCCCGCTTCGACCTGCTGCTGACCGGCTTTACGGAGAGCCTGCAGATCGCCATTCTCGCCACGCTGCTCGGGGTCCTGCTGTCGATCCCCTTCGCGGTAATGGCGGCACGCAACATCGCTCCCTTGCCGATCTACCTGCTGGGCCGCACGGTGATCATCGTGTCTCGCAGCTTCCACCCGGTGATCGTCGCCATCCTCTTCGTGGCTGCCGTCGGCTTCGGCCCCCTGGCAGGGATCCTGACCCTGACCCTCTACTCCATCGGCTTCGTCGGCAAGCTGCTCGCCGAGGAGATCGAGGAGATCGACTGGGGCCAGGTGGAAGCCATGCGCTCCACCGGCGCCGGTTACCTGGCAACGCTCTACTATGCCGTCTTCCCCCAGATCCTGCCGCGTCAGGTGGGGCTCTCCATGTATCAGCTCGACAGCAATCTGCGCGCCTCTGCGGTGGTAGGGATCGTCGGAGCGGGGGGCATCGGCAGTACCCTGATGAATGCCTTCGGACGCTACGACTATGACTTCGCCTTCGCCATCCTGCTGGTGATCATCGCGGTAATACTCATCAGCGAGGGCGTCAGCGGCTGGGTAAGGAAGAGGATATGGTAGACAACGACGACCTGCTGGCCGCTCGCATCTGGCGACGCCATACCCCCCGGGAACAGCTTGTCCGCTACGGCGTGATGCTGGTGACGCTGATGCTGGTGGTCTGGGCGGTACGCGATATCGACATCTTCTGGCCCTGGGTGTGGGATGCGCCCAACCAGATCTCGAGCCTGGGGTCTCGCATGTGGCCGCCGGACCCGAGCCGACTCGGCGAGATCCTCGATGCCATGGTCGAGACCGTGCATATCGCCACCCTTGCCACCATGCTGACCATCTTTATCGCTCTGCCGGTCTCCTATATTGCCGCCCAGAACACCACGCCCAATCGTGCCTGCCTGTGGCTAGGTCGCTTCATCCTGGTGGCGAGTCGCTCGGTCAATACCATCATCTGGGCACTCCTGTTTGTGGCGATCTTCGGCCCCGGCGTGCTGGCCGGAATACTCGCCATCATGTGTCGTTCGGTGGGGTTCATCGGCAAGCTGATGGGCGAGGCCATCGAGGAGATCGACCGCCGCCCGGTGGAGGCCATGGAGGCCACCGGTGCCTCGAAGGCGAAGGTGATCGTCTATGCCATCGTCCCCCAGGTGGTCCCGGCCTTCTTCGCCATCGTCATCCTGCGCTGGGACATCAATATCCGGGAATCCACGGTGCTGGGGCTGGTCGGGGCCGGCGGCATCGGCGTGATCCTGCAGGGCTCCATCGACACCTTCGCCTGGCAGACGGTGGCGACTATCCTGGTCGCCATCATCCTGCTGGTCCTGGTTGGGGAGGCCATTACCGCCCTGCTGCGCCGCCGCGTCATGTAGTCGAGTCCGCGTGCCCCAGGCGAAGCGGCAATGATCAAGCCAACAAACGTCGGGCCAATTAACGTCGTGCCAGCAACAGTCGAGCCAGGAAACACGACAGGGTATGCTGGTGCCACAACCCACAAGTGAGCCAGCGCCATGATCTCCATTCTCTACGCCGCGCTTGCCCTGCTGTTGCTCGTCATTACCCTGGCGGCCCGGCTGCGCGTCACCTGGTGGTGGATTCGCATCGCCGAATTCCCTCGCGTGCAGCTGGCCAGTATCGCCCTGCTGCTGCTGCCCATCGGGGCACTCTCCGACGGCCCCTGGTCGTGGGTCGGCCTGAGCGCCTGTCTGCTGGTCGTGGCGATCCAGCTCGCCTATGTGCTGCCGTGGACCCCGCTCTGGCCGGTGCAGGTTAAAGCAGCCGAGCCGGGCAACGATGATCGCTGCCTGACGCTGATGATCGCCAATGTGCTCACCCCCAACCGCAATGCCCGGGATCTGATCACCCAGATACACAATCACCGACCCGATATCGTGCTGACGCTGGAGTCGGATGGCTGGTGGCAGGAGCAGCTGGATGCCGCCCTGAACCATGAATGGCCCCATGCCGTGCGGATTCCGCTGGATAACCTCTATGGCATGCATCTCTACTCCCGCCTGCCCCTGATCTCACCCCGGGTCGAGTGGTTGATTCAGGACGACATTCCGTCGATTCTGGCCGGCGTCCGGCTACGCTGCGGCGACGAGATCCGCTTCCATGCCCTGCATCCGCGTCCACCTGCCCCCGGTGAGAGCAAGGAGTCCCTGTGGCGCGACGCCGAACTGCTGCTGGTCGGCAGGGCCATTCACGCGGACCCGGTACCGACACTGGTGGCCGGAGATCTCAACGATGTCGCCTGGTCACGTACCACCCGGCTGTTCTGCCGGGTCAGTGGCATGCTCGACCCGCGCCGTGGTCGCGGCATGTTCAGCAGCTTCCATGCCAAGTATCCCCTGCTACGCTGGCCGCTGGACCACGTCTTCACCAGTGAACACTTCACCCTGCGCGAGCTGAAACGACTCGACGGATTCGGCTCGGACCACTTTCCGATCCTGAGCACGCTCTGCTTCCGGCCTGTCCGAGCCGATGAGCATGATACCCCCGACGCCGAACAGGCCGAGCACCGCGAGGCTCGGGAAACCGCCCGCGAGGGCAGGGTGCAAGAGCAGCAAGAGTAAGCCGTAAGCCGTAAGCCGTAAGCCGTAAGCCGTAAGCCGTAAGCCGTAAGCCGTAAGCCGT